>QMZD01000001.1 GCA_003662985.1 Archaeoglobales archaeon
CACTAAGATTAAACTAACCCCAAGTTTTAGCGGATCCATGTTATCCCTCAAATTGTAACTCCTCTTTCTGCTTCGAAGTAGCTTCCAACGTATTTTGCCGTACCGGTTGGAGGAGGAGTTGGACTAGGGGTTGGTGTCGGTGTTGGTGTGGGTGTAGGTGTTGGAGTTGGCGTTGGAGTAGGTGTAGGAGTTGGACTTGCTGTAGGAGTTGGATATGGCGTACCAGTTGGAGTTGGTGTTGGACCTGGTGTTGGAGTTGGTGTCGGAGTGGGCTGTGGTAGACCCGGGAACCACTCCTTCCAAGGACAGTTGTAGTTCATCTGGTAGCAGATTATATGGTTCAAAGCTAAAGCAACCAAGAGTATTCCTACTGAAGCGACAACCCAATCAACTTTTTTACTCATTCAATCACCTCTACTCTCTGTATGTTTCTACGCACTCTCTCGTGTCTGGATTTGTCGGGTCGTAGATTTTCACACCCTCAAAGTACACCACAATGAAGTAATGCTGGAACGGTGCCCACCAGGGTTCGCCGGTTATGTCGTTTGTTGTGGTTGTGAAGGTTCCAATCTCAAATGTTTTTGTCTCGCCCGAACTTAGGCTAATGTATTTTGTAAGTGTTGCATAGTTCTCATCAGGCCAGTTTGCCCATGCTTTTCTTACATAGACGGTTATATATCCATCAACTGAACCTCCTGTAGCTTTTAGAGTTGTATAAAGGGTAACCTCCTCTCCCGCTGGGACTCTGATTCTTGACCCCCTCACGAAGGCGAGCCCAGGATTACTATTCTGCTCGGCCATGACGAAGCTGGTGTATGCAACCAGAAGAATTGCTGCAATCAGAAGAAGTACTGCAATCTTCTTAGCATTTTTTATTTTTGGCAGCGGTTTTTCTTCAGGCATAAAAATTTAAATACTTCCAACTTTAAAAAATTTTTGTGGCAAGCTTTGAGGAAGTTAGGCTCAAGGTTATAGAATACCTGAGAGATAACGGTTCTGCCAACATCTCCGAGCTTGTTAGGGAAATAGGATGCGGTAAGCAGACTGTTTATGATGTCGTTGCTTCACTAGAAGCAGAAGGGAGGGCAAAATCCTCAATAGTGAGGGGAAAGAGGATTGTAAGGCTGACGGCAATCATGCCGGATTATCTGAAGGTTTTAACAAGCGTGACAATCTTACTCTTACTCTTCACCAGGATCCCTCTGCTCAAACCATCCCTCGTGGTGCATACCGATGCCGAGGGATGTTTAGTCGTCTACCCATCAATTGCGGTCTTCTTGCTATCTATTGTGTTTGGGTTCTGGATGGCGGTTGTTGTTTTAAAGCAGGAGGATCTAATTGAAACTTACCACTCAATCAAGGTCAATATCAAGAGGATAATTGGTGTTTTGAGAGAATAAGACCTCAGACACCTCTTTTAGATAAAAGACCGTTTCTGACGCCCCAAGACACGGGCTGACTTGGAAATATTTATATAAATACATCACTAATAATCAACCGATCCCCATGCGGGGAGGCATGGGTTTTAAAAAAAAGGTAAAATAAGAGGTGGTGAGAATGGGACAGACGGGTAAGATGTTATTGGTCGCACTTGTTGTTGCGGCCCTGGCTGTGTCTGCGACATGGCTGTATATGAATGGATACATAACGACCAGCTACCAGCAAGGCTACCAGGCCGGATATACGGCCGGACAGGCTGCCACGACTGCTGCTGTTGCAACACCGGTTAGCCTGACAATAACCCAGGCTGCGACGAGTTTCAACCACTCGAGTAATGTATCTGCTGATGGTTCCGCAAAGGCTGGAGACCTGAGCCTGCTTGTTACAATAACCAACAACGACAACGAGTCTGCAAATGTTGTAATCACAGCACAGAATCCAAAGACCGGAACCGATGGAATCCCATCAGCCCTTGAGAAGGCCTACTTCAACGTCTACGCCGGCAGTATGAGCCTGAGGAAGTACCTGTACGTTGATGGCAGCTACACAGACGGAGCTGCTATGGTTATTGATGGCAACTCAGTAGTGAGCTTCTACATAGGCACCGAGTTTGAGACCGCCCCGGCCGGAACATTCAGCGACAACCAGACCTACACGCTCCACATCTACGTGTATCAGCCAAATGCGAACTATGTGCAGGAACTGACGTACACACTACTGACCTAATTCAAATTTTTTACAGGGGTGTAAAAGCATGAACAGAATTGCAAAGAGTACGGTACTTGTCAGTCTAGCTCTTATAGCGATTGCAGCGATGTCAGCGAGTGCAATGGCCGCAACGATTACTCCAAGCTTTGTGGGTGATGTGAGTTATGCGAATCAGATTAATGGGACTCTAAACTCTTCAAATTCTCCCTACAATGGGATCTTCTACTTCCCATTCACTCTCGAGGCCTTGAACGACTCCGGGGGGTCGCTCTACCTCAACATAACCTGTGGATCCAATGGGGCAACCTTTAACCTGACAATAAACGGCAATACAATCGTTACGAATTACAGCTGCCCTGCAAACACCGTCTCCTACACGAACCTAACGCTTCTGAACAACTCGATTAGCCTTGACACGAACTATATGAACATAACTATAGATGTGAGTGCAAACTCGACAACCGCAACATGGCTGAACATAACCGGGACCGATGTACCCCTGAGCGGAGGTAACTTCAGCTTCACAACAAGCGAGACGAACCTTTCGGACATCTACATAGGATTCTACCCGCAGGACACCTACTACACCGTCAGAGACACAATTACGGTAACGCAGAACTCCTCGCTCAACCTCACAAACGTTACGGCAACCTACAGCTACCCATCTAACGCTCTTAACTCGCCGGAGACTTCACACTCGTTCGGCACACTGAACACATCACAGTCCAAGTCTGATACCGTCGATTATCAGAAGCAGGGACCCTATGTTGGAGCGATCCAGACAAAACTGAAGGGCACGACATACACGACAACAATGGACATCTACGCTCCGGAAGCGGTAAATGCCTACTTGAGCTTTGACCCAAGTGAGAAGCCCTGGAGCAAATACTTCGCCGAGTTTAACAAATCAAACATAGTCAGCATAGAGCTAAACGATGTTGATGTTGATTGGACGGATCCACCATCAACCGTAACAACCGAAACCATGACGCTAACTGCCAACTGGAACGAGCTTGTTGTAACCTACACCAAGCCAACAGCCCCAAGCGGTCCGGTGATTATAAACGTTGAGGAGACACCCTGGTACATGGACACCTTCCTGATGGTGCCAATTTACATCTGGATAATCGTGGTTGTCGCGGCGGTTCTAGTGGGCGTATACATGGCGAGGGGGTGAACATGAGGGCACTAATTGCAATAGTTTTGGCCATGCTGATTGCAGGGATCCCACTTGCAGTAGCACAGTCGAGCTATCAGCTTGCGAAGGCGAACTTTGACGTTGCAGCCGATGGGCAGAAGAACATCTGGGGAGTTGTCTATGTAAACTACGGAGAGGGCATACAGGTTAATGTAAAGGTTGAGAACACCGGAACAGTAACGCTCAACGGTTTCAAGGTTGGTATAAACCTACATAAGCCTGATGGAACTTGGTGGCCCGGCCCTTCAAGTACAAATTATCAGTGGTACACCTTCTCAGACACCCTCTCTCCTGGGCAGTCGGTGACAAAGGGTATTCAGACGGGTGTGACTGCAGATCAGACTGGTTGGTGGAGTGTTGGGGCAAAGCTCACGATGACAGACGGCACTTACCTGAGTTATGATTCTGGAGACTTTGAGGTGGAAGCTCTCGAGGCAACAATCACAATACAATCAGTGGTGGGATACACAATAGCCGGACTGATATTCATCGGACTTGCTTGGGCAGTTAGGAGAGCATTCGGTGGCTAAGGAGGTGCCACACAGGGTGTTCAGATGCGAATGCGAATACAGACAGTACAAATCATCGGCCTGCTACTGATAGCCACGGGCTTCATTGCTTTTATTTATTTATCACTACCGCAGGGAAACATTGAAGTAATAGGGTACAATTTGCAGCAGGCTTTTGGATTGCAAACGTTTCCACTGAGCAGTGCAACCCCGGAGCAGAAGATCTCTCCACTTTTACAGCAGGCCATTTCAAGGGCATTACCCGGGGAGAGAATTCCAGTTGTTATAGTACTCACTGCACCAAAACAGATGGCCGTTGCGCAGCAGCAGGCTTTACTTCCCAGGCTTCAAGCATATCAGTTTCAACTCGTTTCTCAAACAATTTACGTTGCCAACACAATGGCTGGATACGTTCCGGCCGATAAGGTAGAAGATATGGCCTCAGAGGAGTACATTGAGAAAATACTCTACGATGGGAAAATCTTCAGGGTTTCGTGGGACTGGCCGTGGTCAGGAAATAAGGTGAGGGTTTCAAACCTTCAGCAATCAATACAGCAAATTGGAGCGGACAAGGCCTGGCAGCTTGGCTACACAGGCCAGGGTGTTAAGGTCATCATCATAGACAGTGGAATTGCAAACAACCACCCTGCCTTGCAGCGGAACGGAAAGAGCCTCGTCATATACGAGGAATCATTTGTCCCAGGGGCCAGCGACTACACCCACTGGCATGGAACTCACGTTGCCGGGATAATAGCCTCCCAGGATGCAACCTACAAGGGAGTAGCTCCAGGGATTGAGGGGTTCATAGATTTGATAGCATTCGACTCCGATGGATCTGCATCACCATCTTGGTTGCTAAAGGCATTAGATGAGGCCTACAGGATCGTTACCAGCCAGCCTGGGACCTACGTCTCCTCTAACTCTTGGGGGACTGACTTCGTTGATGCACCGGAGGCTGAGGAAATGAGGATGGCAGCGATGAATTTAGCAGACAAGATACCCGTGGTGTTTGCGGCCGGAAACACGGGGCCAGGAACCTCTACAATCTGGGCTCCTGGAGATGCCGACAGGAATGGAAATGAGGTTATAACCGTTGCCGCAGTCGATACCTCTGGAAACATTGCAACCTTCTCATCCAGAGGGCCAGACACGGCTGGAGAGGAGCACAACGAACCTGATGTTGCAGCACCGGGGGTTAACATAATGTCCACGGTACCAACAGGATTCGAGGCAGCAAGCGGAACATCGATGGCAACACCCCACGTTGCTGGAGTTATTGCATTAATGCTTTCGAAGAATCCATCTCTGAGCAACAGGGATTGCCTTAGGGTACTGGAGCAGACGGCAAGTGGGGGAGGATTCAACTACGCCACCGGATATGGAATAGTGCAGGCTGACGAGGCCGTTCAGGCAGCCAGTCAGACTTTCATAACGCCCACGGTTCCTGAGTGGGTGTATCAGGCAATCAGCATCGCGATAATTTTAGTAGGAATTGTGTTGGTTTTAAAACCCAAATTGGAGGTGATGGGAATATGGTGAGTAAAAAAATAATCGGACTTGTGGTGTTGCTAGTGATTGCAATTGCAACAGCAACAGCCTCAGCAACCTCAACGGCATCGATGTCGGCTAGCGTTGGGGCGAAGACCTTCACCGGGGCCTATGCTGTCAACAAGGGCGACTTCATCCAGGTTAACGTTCAGGTGCAGAACACCGGCACGAGTATAATAAACGGCTTCTGGATTAGCGTTAAGTTTCTGAAGCCAACTGGAGAGTTCACGGACGAGGAGTACTTCGACTACACGAATGTTACCCTTCAAGCAGGACAGACCTATTCTGCAAGCATAAAAACCTCAACCCAGGCAGATGCTGCGGGGAACTGGGTTGCATTGGTGTATTTGAGATCAAACGATGCCTCAAGGAGTGTTATTGCGAGCGATGATGCAACCTTCGTAGTCAGCGAGCCGTATACGGACTGGATAGTCTATGGAATCCTGGCGGTTGGAGCGGTTGCTTTAGGGTACATCATCGTGAGAAGGAAGTGATAAGCATATAAGCAAAAGGGGAATGAGGCGATGGGAGCAGTAAAGCGTAAAAGGAGAGTGGTAAGATGACAGAACAGAGGCGCTCGATGATGTTTTTAGGGATAGTCGGAGTCCTCATCTTCTTCATACTTTTTACCCAGATGGGATGGTGGACTCCAGCACCACCACCGGCATCATCACCGCCTGGGGATTATCCGGAGATTACTTACCTCACGGAGGTTAGGCTCGAGGAGCCCTGGTGGACCGCCCAGCCACACATTGAGTGGATAAAATCATCGCAATCATCCACACCATACACAGCTGCAAAGGCCGACCTCGTTGCCTTTCCCTGGGGTGGCAAGCTGAAGCTCACAATTACCTATCCTGGTGGGCAGGTGATTCAACTCCAGCAGAATGTGAAGGTGGAGTGGAACTCCGGGAAGACTGTTCCCTTCTACTGGAAAACAAAGCAGGTTGGAACCCATCTCATTACGGCAGAGCTATACAACGGTGACGGGATGCTGATAGACAGCAAGACTGTAAGCGTTGATGCACCCTATAGGTGATGGTGGTAAGGATGTCGTGGAAGGATGATATCCTGGACGTGGCGCTTGCAACCGCACTGTTTGCTCTATCGATTTTACTCTCGTATGCGGTAATCAGGGCACTGGACTGGTTACTCATGGTCATCAGCTTTGCAGCACTCTACATATGGCTCGTGAGGCTCGTGCTTGGCTACTTCAACATCAAGGGGTTTGCAATAGCAGCCTTGATGGATTTTGGCTGGGTTGCTGTGGTTGTGGCTCTTGGGCTTCCGGCTATAGTTGCTGCAGTTGTTGTACTAACCCTTGGAGAGCTGATAAAGCTGGTAACAATCTTCCTGCTTGCTTGGTTAATCTTCAGGCTCCTCGTTAGTATCCTTATACCAAGTCTATCAGAGGAGCTTGATAAAATATGGGAGGATTGAATTTTTAATTAGAAAAATTGGAGAATTGGAGGTGAATTATGGATTGGGAGTGGTTTAAGTTTGGAGGCGTGAGAGGATTAATTGGCTTCATCGTGCTAGCGTTCCAGGCAGCGTTCCTGTCGAGCATTGCCATCCCATCCCTGCAAATCGGCACACAGGACATAGTGAACTCCTTCGACATCCAGCAACTCTGGCTGTTTGCGATAGTGCTGATGGTGATAGTGTCGTGGGCAGCATCTGGAATCGTTTACTGCATTGGCGGATATCTTGTTAAAGCTGCCAATGTTAGAACCACGGGATTCTGGAGGGTTGCCTTGGCTGGAGTTATAGGAGCCGCCATAGTCGGCTTGATTCTCGTGGTTTTGCTCTACCTGCTCAATGCAACGGTTTGCATAGACTCGACATGCAGCCAGACCTACATCATCACGGCCCTCGTCGGTTTACCCTCGGCTCTGATTGCTGAGGTTGGGTTCGCAGCCCTTACGTGGTGGTTCTACAAGGGGATGGAATGGCAGGTTCCCCAGTGATGTACAAGCAGTCTAACCTACACAAAGTTTTATTTTTAGGAATAGCCGTGGTTATCGGATTTTTCCTCCTCTCGTGGTTAACGCTAGGGGAGTGCTTCATCCTAACAATCACGCTTCAGGATCATTATTTACTCGGTGTGGGTGAAGGAACATCGATGTATCCCTTAATAAAGCCCGGAGATTATTTACTAATCGATACTTCTCCCGAGGATTTGAAGGTGGGAGATATTATTGTTTATTATTATCAGGGGAAGTTCGTGGGCCACAGGATAATCGGCATCACCGATGAGGGATATATAACCAAAGGGGATAATAATCCTCAACCAGATCCAGTAGTTAAAAAATCCATGATAATTGGTGAAATTGATAAAATTGTGGGAAATGATTTATCGAAGAAGATTGCAGAACTGTATTATGTGAGGGTGAAATAATGGGGTGAAATAATGATTGGCTCAAGAGTGTGGTTTAAAGAGATGAAAAAACTTCTATTTGGGTTTGTTTTGATTATAACCCTGATGGGAACAGTCGTGGCTACGGATTATTACGTCTCACCAACGGGAGACGATTCAAACACCGGAACGTCTGTAGAATCTGCTTGGAGAACTTTAAGCTATGCATGCTCTCAGCTAACCGCAGGGGATACGCTGTGGGTAGTCAATGGGACTTATCAAGATGATTACTGCAGCCTATCGGCGAGTGGAACGAGCACATCTTGGATAACAATCAGAGCCTATAATGGAACCCCAGTAATAAACGGCACATTCAACGAAACAGCCGGAACTTGTTCCCCATCTTATGCCGTGAGGTTCAACTACAACGACTATATAAGAATAATCGGATTGAGGATTAGGTATGTTGATGACGGGTTGGTGAGGTTTGGTAGCCATGTGAAAGTTGAAGATGTTGATGTTGGACAAATCTGCGGTTATGCAATTTTCATCGACTCTCACCTGTATGCCATCAATACGGGAAACGCATTAAACCACATCTGGATCAACAACAGTTCGATTCACGATACAGCGATTAACGGCGATACTGGACCAAACCTAATCCATATAGCGGGGGCACAGGCCGATGAGGGAGAACCTGCGGGACATCACATCTTTTTATACAACAACAACATTTATGGATCCGGGCTACACCAGATTTTGAATTTTCAAAACTACAACCCTCCAGATTATACAAACGTCGGGCTTCACAGCGTGTTTGTGATAAACAACACCATCCACGACCTAGGTTTCAACCCGTCTGGAATGTGGACGATATATGGGGCTTTGGTGAACTCAACTTTCGAAAACAACACGTTTCAGAACATTAACAAATACGGCATAGCCGGCCAGATGATTAACGTAACCTTCAGAAATAATATACTCAACAACACGGATGGGTTATATCTCTGGGGCAAGCTTGATAACTGTATCTTTGAGAATAATATAATAAGAAACGTGAATAATTACTTTGCGTTTGGCGTGTACGATGGAATTAACACAACCTTCAGAAACAACACAGTAGAGGGCGTTCACTACGGGAGGTTCAGGGGCAGTAGCACAAATCACACTATAGAAAACCAGACCCAGCCAGTGAGCTTTATACTCGGTAGTGGAGCCACAATTATGGTTAGCTACCCATCCGGAAGGTATTTCGAGCTCAGTTACACATCTGGAGATACAAGCTATACGATGAGTAAACACCACACCGCAGATGGATGTGTGGCAAAGCTTCAAAACACCGGAACAACGGAGTCCTACTTTACCCTAACCCCATATAACTTCAGTGCCATACCTCAGTATCAACCTGGAACGATAACCCTCAACTCGTATGATTTACCATCGAGTTTAAACTTCACGGCAAACTTCACCACAGCCTCGGGAAATGTAAACTTTAGCGTTTGGAGCTTGAGACCCAACCACCTTTATACAATCAAAAGAAGCGATGGGAAATATTGGGACGGCTCTGGTTGGGTAGACACAATAACAGCCATCTCTTCAGGTGCTGATGGTGAGATAAGCTTCAGCAACTCTGAGTGGAGTACGGAGACTTTTGTAGTCACGGACCAGGGACCGGTTGGTGAGCCCCTTATAACAAGCGTGTGGAATAGCGTTACCCAGGACTCCTCGAGTGAGATTACAATCGAAGAAGGAACGACAGTAGAGTACAGGGTTGTTGCTGACCAGACGATAAACACATGGACCTGGAGCGGAGTCGACTCTCATACCGGTGATGGGAGCGATACCAGTGAGGCGACTAAATACTACGGCACGCCCGGAACGTTCTATGTTACCGTCTATGGCAGCAATGCAAACGGCAACACACAAACTGTAACCTGGACAATTGATGTCAATCGCAAACAGACAGAATGGCCAAGTGAGCCAACTCCTCCGCCTAGCACTGGACCATCACCATCACAGCCTTTGCCAACCCCAACACCACCTATAGTCGTGCCCCCTCCGCCTGAACAAGGTATGACGAATGAGCAGCTGTTCGCCATAGTTGTTATAATAGTTTCCGCAATAGCGTTAGTAATAATTATAAAATCGTGAAATAAAGTATAGTGAGGTGGATAAAAGATGGTAAGCACACAAGGTGGTAAGATGAAAATAGGAAAAATAGGGTGGGTTTTGGTAGGATTGATGGTTTTAGTGGGGATAGTGATTGCTGCCAGCTCGGTTGTGCACATCGATGATACAATTACCTATGATGACTCTCCAGTTCTCGATTTGGCCAACAAGGAAATTACGGTGAACAAGCTTACATCGCCGCAGGTGACGTGGAACTTCTCAGCGGGGGATGCTCCCACTTCTGCTGCTACGGTGATAGTCAGCAAGGAGGGGAGCTATACGGTGGCGAGGTGGTATAATGGTACTGTTCTTTACAAAAGCAATGATGGGTACGATGACGATGATATTCAAGTTGCAATAAATGCTGTTGGTGCATTGGGTGGTGGGAAAGTAAAATTAGGACAAGGGATCTTCGAAGTAGATAATAGTATTCTGATAAATAAGAGTGCAATTACTTTGGAAGGAGAAGGAACAGATGCAACAACATTAAAATTATCAAATTCGGCAAATTGTGATATTATAAGAGTAGGAAATCCAAGTGAAAATGTATTTTTTGCAAGAGTGGAAAAGTTAACGATTGATGGAAACAGGGTAAATCAATCTGCGACAAACCTAGCTGGTATACGTTTCATAAAATCATGCAGCGATTATGTTTTGAAGGAGTTATATATAAAGTCGGTCTCTGGAAGTGGTGTAGTTTTGGAGTATGGGTGGTATGGGAGATTTACTAGGCTATGGCTCGAGGGAAATCTTGATGCGGGATTAAAAACGAATGGGACATCTTCATCTGCTGTAACTGAGCTAACTGTGACTGATTCTACAATGAGTATAAATGATTACGGGTTATACCTAGAAGGTAAGTTGAATGGAGGTAATTTTGTTAATTTAATAATAAAAAATAATGAAAAGGATGGAGTCTTTATAACGCAAAATTACCCAAACACGGACACACCGAGATCTCTTTATTTCTTAAATTGTCGGATTTTGGATAATTCCCATTCAAGTCCAAATACATACAATGCGATAACATTGGATACATTTGAGACAGGCTATTTAAGGCTCGTATTTACCTCTTGTGAGATATATAATTCTGGAGATAGCAGTTATGCACAAAAATATTTATTCGAGGCTAAACAGTGGTCGGCTACAAAGGGGATTGTCTTTGTGAATAATCATCTTGCCCTGAATGGTGTTGGGACAGATTACTTTAATGAAAGAGGCTCAACACTTAGCATTTATCGAAACATTGGTTACCACTACACATCCCAGTTTGACTTCCCAACCTCAGCACCAAGCTCACCACAAACCGGAGATGCCTACTTCGATGTGGCAACAAACACCCTTTATGTTTACAACGGCACGGCATGGGTTTCCACGACGCTGAGCTAACGGAGGTGACCAATGAAGGCAAGGAGGACAAGGATAACACTGATGGCAACAACCTTACTCCTTTATATTTTAGCCTTAGCCACCGCATCCGCTGACGTAACAGTCAACGAGAACACCAGCATTTCGCCATTAGCTGTTAACACCACCTTTTACTTTGCAACAACCTTCACATTCAGCTACATCGACATCTACGACGACCACGTCGACTTCGGCGGGTTCGATTTCTATGCTATTCCTTCTCCGGCAACTAACCCTGTTAATATAACTTTATCGAAGCTAACTCAGACGGATTCTAGGTTTACCGCTAATAGCTTAGGAGAAGTAACCTTCACAATTGGAGGTTTACAACCAGATTTTACATACCTCATCCAGAGGAGCGATGGTTTATACTACGATAGCAAGCACAACTCCTGGACTACTGAGAAAACCACAGCCCTTACAAACCACTCCGGCTACATAAGCTTTACAAACAGTCAGTGGAGTGAGAAGGGGTTTACGATTACTTTATACAACCCAGGTGGTGAGGTTCCAACTCCCACTCCACAGCCAACGCTAACACCAACTCCAGCACCAACAATACCTCCAATCCCACCGCCTGAACATGAGCCAGACTATAAGCTATACTTCACAATAGCTGTGGCAATTGTCACCCTAGCTGCGACAGCATACCTGTTGAGAAAGTAGCTTAACCATAATTAAGCGAAATCTCCATTGATTGCTCTTTCTTATATTAAACCTTTGCGATAGAAAACGTTTTATTTTTGTTATGTGAGGTTTAACCATGAGAGGTTTGATGGTCTTGGTAGTTTTGGCTGTAGTATCGATGATGTCAATAGCTGTGGCACAGACACAGGCGGATCCTGGTTTAATCACCCCAAACAGCCCGCTTTACCAGCTCGACATATGGTTCGACAACCTGAAGCTGATGTTTTCTCCCAACAAGGCTTTAACTGCCGTTGGGATAATGAACGAGAGGATTGCAGAGTATCAGCTTACGCAATCCAATGCAGCGATAGATGACTACCTCGATAAGATGAACACGGCCAAAATTCACGCATCTGATACTACAACAAAACAAATAGTTGAGGAGGTAATCTCCCAGCATGTAAATACCCTAAAGCAGGTCAGGCAGAAAGTTCCAGATGAGGCAAAGAAGGCAATAGACAGGGCCATAAATGAGTCGCAGAGGGTTATTGATGTTATAAAGAAGGTACTACAACCGGAAGAGCAGGATGTTATTCAGATTGACATTCCAACAAGTGTAAAGGTTGGGGAGAACGTAACCGCTTCCTGGACCATATGCAACCCGTTCAACTCAACTCTCGAATATGTTGTTGTGAAGATGCACATCAGGAAGGCAGACTTCAGTGGGATTATTGTAAAGAGGGACATTGAGGAAACCTACAGCCTAAACTTGGCCCCAGGAGCTTGCAAGTCTGACAGCATGTCGATAACAGTTCCAGAAACAATATGGGGAGTTCCGACAAGGGGGACCTGGATTGCTGTGGTTGAGGTTGTTGCAGAGCCGCAGGATGTTGTAATCTACCACACGATGGAGACGTTGCAGGTTTCTTAATTCAAAGATTTCAAATTCTTTTAGAATCTTCTACCACTTTTGCAACTACATAAAAATAGAAGATTTACTTGTTTATAACTGTGAACTCCTTTTTATTTCCCACTCTGAGGTGCGGTGCTATTGTTTCTATAACACTGAAGATTGGTAGTAAAATAATATACTTCAGCCTTGAGAAGCCTTTAAGCCTCATCGCTCCATATATATACGCTATGTAATAGTACACTGCTCCAATTAGTCCAAAAAGCTTTATCTCAAGTGGTATAGGTAGGAAAAACCACAATGGTGCAAATGCCCAGCTTCCAATGATACCAACTTTCCAATCTAAGATTCGGATTCCCGCTATGAGTTTCACACCCAGAGTTCCACTCCAAACATCCTTTATCAAGCCCCTATACCACCTGTTTCTCTGCTTTAGTAAGTCCTTAACGCTGTGCGGGCTGAGTATTGATACTCTTGTGGCCGACTGCCATGTTCTGTATCCTCTCTTGAGCAACTCTCTTGCAAAGGCGAAATCTTCAGTTATTGACTCTCTATTAAAGCCGACCTCTCTTAAAACCTTCCCCTTCGCTAGTAAAAGCTCCCCGTGGAATCCATTATACGGCCTCCCAAGTAACCCGCTACAGGTTCTAAATATGGTTAAATCATCGAAATATCTCAGGCTGTCAGCGACGAAGGTTGTCTTACTATCACCAACTCTCGGAAATAGAATTGCATTGGCTGCTAGGTGACCGTTTGGTTCAAAGTGTGGGATCTCATAAAGGAATCTGTCGTCTAGAATTAGATTATCATCGTCTATGAAAGCATACCACTTATCTTCCTCAACGTGGTTTTGTATAAACCACTCTATTGCTCTTCCTTTTGCTATCGCCTGGCACTTGAAACTTTCTGGAACAACGAGGAGTCTGACGTTTTTGAACATCTTTATCGAGGTGAGCTTCTCAAGTTCACTAATAAGATCTGATCCTTCATCCACTATCACGTTTATCCTATACTCTTTGAACTTTGTAGCATTGTGCCTTATTCCTTGCATCAGAGCTGATTTGACATTGTTGCAGGCCTTTGAGACAATACAAATCTCTACGTTTTTTGCCTTTTTCTCACTCTTTGGGGCCCTATACAATATCCATCCAAGCGAGCCAAATATAACGTAGAAACTCACAATGCTCCAGTGGATGGCTATCAGCCAAGACAGTACCCATACTATCTGCTCTATACCAACTATTACCACACAATCACCCCTTTAAAATCTTTAAAATAACTAGGAGACCACCAGACGTATTAGCTCTTCAACTATCTTATCAATAGCCTCATCCGGAGCAGATGGATCTATCTTTCTGATTGAGTTGGTCACCCAAAGGCTTAACCCGTTGCGGAACTTTCCG
Organism: Archaeoglobales archaeon; assembly: GCA_003662985.1. Taxonomy (GTDB): domain Archaea; phylum Halobacteriota; class Archaeoglobi; order Archaeoglobales; family Archaeoglobaceae; genus Archaeoglobus_A. The sequence continues at coordinate 14,276 of QMZD01000001.1, forward strand.
TTGTCCTCTATTAACAAACCCATCCTTGCCAGGTCTTTTAAATACTTGCGCCTTGTTTCTACGGTAACTTCAGCCTCCACATCCTCTGGTCTAATTTTTACAGACGGATCCAGCACGATTACCTGCTTCAGAATTTTCGGAAACACTCCGGACTTGAGCTTTAGCCTCTCAAGGAATACTCTCATTCCCCTAACCCGCTCTTTTACACCAATTTTGTTCAGCGTCTCCTCAACCCTCAGCCTCCTCTCCTTCTCGGTTGTCTCATAGATCCTAAGCTTCTGTTCAAGCTCCTCGAGTCTCTTCTTCATCTCAATTGTATCCTGCGGGATTACATCCAGTCCCAGCACATCAACGAAGTCTATAATATCATCTGCCAAATTCTTTGCTGCCTGCCTTATGCGCTCTAATTCGTCTTCCAGCCTGCTAGCCTCTGCAAGCTGCTCTTTGTACTCCTTGATTTTGCCCTCAAGGGTGGCAATTCTCCTGTTTAGATCTTCTATTTCCTCCTTGTATGCTTCAACGCTAACCCCTTGGAGTTTTGCCTTAAGGCTTTCGTTCTCCTTCCTCAGCCTCGAGTTTTCAACCTTCAATTGCTCTATCCTAATCTCCATCTCCTCAATTACCGTGTCCCTCTCAATCGTTAGCTCGTGGATCTTCTGCTGCATTTGTGCAATCTTCTTCTTAAGCTCCTCATATTCTGGTGTTATTTGTTTAGGTTTGGGTCTGGCCTCAGCCCTCTCGAGCTTTTGCATAATTTTTCTCAGCCTTGAGATGTCAACCTTCTTCAGCTTTCCCGGTTCTAAAACAAGATCGGGAGTCCTCCCGGCTGGGGTTGTTCTCCTCTCCCCAACTTTGAAGAATATTTCTTCCTCATCAGCAACCAGAACGGCCTCCCCGGTCTCAAGTGAAGGAAGTTTATCGAGGGTTTCTTTCGTGAGCCGGCCGGCTAAATACTTAATATCAGCCCCGCTCATTCTGAAGTAAATCTGCACCTCACTCTGAGTGATTACGGTTTTGGCCGTCTCGGCCTCCCTCTGCCCGGCTATGATGTATCCAATGCCGTGGTTTCCTCCAGTCCTGGCTATGTCTGTAACCCAGTAGGTTACCTTCTTTATCAAATCTGCAAGCTCCTTAAGGCGAGCGGTTGATTTTTCTGGCACTAAGCGGTGGATCTCATCTATGATTAAAATAATCGGCTTCTTTTCGTGCTTGCAGGCTTCGTAAAACTCCTCCAGGAATTCAACAAGGAACTCATACTGCTCGAGCATTCTGGCCTCGCTCAAATCCACTATGCAGCTCTGCCTTGCTTCGACAATTGCCCTCGCCAGGGTTCTCGCCATCTCCGGAGTGATGTTTGGCAGGTCAGCATAGCTCCTCTCTCCAACGCTTGCAACAATTACGGGATATTTTTCCTTCAGGGTGTAGTAGTTGCCCATTACATCTATAACAATAAACGGTTGGTTGATCTCAGACAGCTTCTCGCAGATGAGGCCAACTAGGTATGTTTTACCGCTTCTCCTTTTACCGAAAATGGATAACCCGTAGGAGATTAAATCCCTCCAGACATCAAGGTAAACTGGCCGTCCGTCTGATTTGCCAATTTCAATCTGGACCATTCTTCCACCTATAAATCCAGCTCCTTAATTTTTTTAAGCTCAATTGCGGCGGAGATTGGGTCTATTATAAAACACGAATCGCTCAGCAAGCATTCTCCATTCTTCCAGGCCGGACAGCCCTCCTCTGAGCAGTGGTTAATCTTGGGCATTTAATCGACCTCCTCTATTATATTCCCAAACTCATCATATTCAACTTCCTCAAACTCATCACAGACTTCAGTCCGATACCAACTTCTCACAAGACTCGGTGGAAATTTATCACAACAGAATTTGTTTTTACAATTATAACACGTTGGCATCAGAATCAGCCACCTCTTTAGAGATCTCTTTTAAGATTTTATTAAAGCAGTTAATGCATGCTTTCCATCGTGGTAAATCTGGCATGTACGGATATTCAAAGTTCTTCACAAACTCCTCTCCTCCCGGGATGTTTTTACCGCAAAATATACAGTTCCGACGCTTATTATTCCGGAAACAAATGGTTATTTCGAAGTCTCCACCTTTGATGTCTTCGATTGCTTGCTCTTTAGTTGCCATCATTCAAATCAGCCTCCGTCAGAATTAATCTCCGTGTTTCTCAAATATTAGAGAGCCCATGTATACTTCAATTGGCTTACCTCTCTTCTTTAAGCAATCAGAACAAATAATCACCAATCGATAACCTATCGTTACAGCGTGAGTTATCGCACAAGTCTTTATCGGAACTTCAAAAGCTTCCCAATCCTTTCCTCTTTCAGCTTTATAAGGAATCTCTTTATGACAGCTATCGCATTCCCACCAAGTCTTTCTCTCCCAATCAGACATCGGAATCAGCCTCCTCCAATCCATGGATCTTCAAGAGGGTTTCCGAGTCGTCTTTAACATTAGACTCGGTGTTCAAACACTCTTCTAAAAAACCCTTCAATCTCTTCCACGAGTTTTGATAATATTGCCTTATTTCGTCAATGCTCATCTCCCTATCTTCTTCAGAGAATAATACCATTGATAAAGTCCATACCTCGGCAATCCTTAACAACAGAGATACATCACGCTTCGGGCTGTTCTGTTTAATCTCGTTATAAACAGCCCAGAATAGCTTACAAGGCGGTGTGTTGGTTAGTGTTCTATTCCTCGGATTGGGTATATACAACAAAACCTCTCTTAGCAATCTATCATCCGGCATAATATCACCCAGATTCAAATTCAGAACATTCTAGCATCTCAGATCCACATTTCGGGCATTTATCCGGTTTATTGTCGAAATAGCCATAAAAACCACAAACCGGACACTCAAAGCACAGCACTCGAATCAGCCTCCCAGCATGGACAAATAACCTTATCAAGCCCAACCGCTCACCGAAAGCATTTTCTCACCTTATTTATAGTTGCCTGTGACCCAAAATAGCCTCCAAGGCTAAAACTTGGCCATTGCCCAAGGCTTTTAACACCTGGTCTATCTTCTCCTCCCTCGTGTTTATCTCGCACAAGGTTCTCTCTCCTTCTTGGCGCAAAAAGCTACAAATGCCAAACCAAGAACACGCACTTCCATCTTCCTTGATACACGGCATAGAGTTTAACCTCCTTTGGATTTACTCTGGTCTTTTTCTTTTCTCTTCTTCAGCTTTTCTATTACCTTCTCGGCTGTAGATTCTGCAATTGTTTCAGCAAACGACTCCAATTCGGGTTCCGTCAAATCAAACCTCCCGTGGACGATCCAGTTGTAGAAGTAGAGCGTTAGATCCTTGACCTCTTCGATTTTATCCTTGTAGGTTTTAGTAGTGTTCTTCAGCAACTCAACAGCACACTGAAGAGAAACCTGCCTTGCAATCCTCTCCTGCTTCGCCTGGTGCATTAACTCAATCTTCTCCTCCCTTGTTAGTTTCCTCTCCTCCTTATCGGTCATTTACACACCTCTCACTTAACCCACCCATCCAATCTTCTCCAGATTAGATCTATCAATCCCCTATAATCCATCTCGAGAATTTTCCTTATGCCCATCCGTTTTATCTCCCTCACCAAATCGAGGATAGACCTGTTCCACTCGGTTATACTCTCGAAGGAATCCGATATGTCAAACTCTATTTTCTTCTTGTTCCTGGTAATCCCGAACAGACTTGGGGTTCGAACGTACTCAGCAGCAACTAGTTTACCATCTACCAAGATTATCTTTCCCAGCCTCCTGTCTATGTACTTGGCCAGCTCCTCTTTGGTGTCTACTATCAAAAACTCATCAGTACTGGGATTAAAGAGGTAATAGGCAACGATGCATGCAGCGATTTTGCTCTCAGCCTCTCTCACAAGTTCGCTCTCGTCCTTCTTGATGCACTCCTCATACATGGGGCACTTCGTGCATGGCTGGCCAAAGAGTATCAACTTGTTTTTCCTTCTAATGCTTATCATAAATATCCCTCCATCCAGGCCTCGTAAACAATCAGCACCATCAGAATTATGGTTAGCAGAATTAGCAGCTTGTCCGAGGTGTCGAGCTTTATGGGTCTTACCGGCAGGAGGCTCCTCATCATGCTTTATCACACCACCAGCAGGAGCAGAAGCCAGAAGGGGCCTGGAATTCCCCAAGGGAGGTGCTCAAGCGTTAAAGGACAAGAGGAAAGAGCGGTGACGCTACCATGGCCACCCTTTCTAGGGTCCAGGCCCCACCTTTTTTAGCTTAAGCTCTACTAGACACCCTGGCTCAATCCTCAGCAGCTTCCTTACGGGAGCTGGGATATATATCCTTCCCTTGGATCCAACCTCAACAACTCCAGCGTTAATCCACCCATTTTTCTCGTGTTTTGGCTCCATAACTACCCTCCTAAACCCTATTTTATCCTTAATGTATTTAAAGGTTAGCCTTTTATTTTGTTTATTTTAACTTATTGCTCGATTTCCCACGGTGTTCCTATAACCTCAGACTCCAGTTTAAGCTTGTCGATGTTCTGCTTCCTGAGCTCCCCGTAGGAGTGCTTCACAACCACAATTTTATTCTTCACCCTCTCTATTGATGCGTCGAAGTCCACGTGAGCAAAGACCCTAATCAGGCCGAGGGCCTGCTGGTACTTAACCTCCAGTCCATGTTTGCCGGCCTCCTCAATTAAATCCCTTACGGTGAACCTCTCAGGGAGGCTGTCGAAGATTGATTTGATCATCTTATAGGAATAGGTCCATTTGGAGTTTGCAGGCTTGTAGTGGACTCTTATTCTATCGTTCTCCTTGTCGACTGTGTATACGTAGTCTGAGACCTCAACCCTCACCTCTTTTCCCTCTCTGCTGATTTCTGGTTTAATTTCTTTAATTTCAATCTCTCCAATCTCTCTTATCTCTTTTATCTCTTTGATTCCACTCTTACGCTTTCTCTTTTTGGCGGGCTTTGCTGGTTTTAACTCTGGTTTTAACTCTGGCTCTATCTCCGGCTCGATCATCTCCTCCAGCATTTTCAAAACCTTCCTGAGCAGGACTAAAGCCTCAGCTGATCTTGCAATCTTGAGGTCCAGCTCTTCCATCATGATAACAATTTTGTCATCCATCTAATCACCCATCTAATCACCCATCACTCATTAAATTCCATTGTACCCATCAAATCCGTACCTTGAACTCAGACAACATCTGGAGAGAAGTCATCCTGCTTCATGTCTTCCTTTACCTGCTCAACCGCCTTCTTCGACAGCTTCAGCCTCATCGTGTGCTAGAATGTTACTGAGTATAGAGGCTCACCCTTATCGTTTAGGGTGGAGAGCCTTACAACCTCAGCCGCTCCAACACTCATTATGATTTTGGTCCCGTCTTCCACCTCTACAACGAGCTCGGCGGGCTTCTGCTTGAATCTCATCCTTTTTGCTTTTACCCTCTTACCATCTGGCCCAATTGTGTAGAACTCGTTAAAATCCATTCTTCACCTCCCACCACTAAAAATTGGCTCAACCTCGTTTCCAGTCTTTTTATTTATCCAAATCCATTTTCCATTTCTTTTAACCTTACGCAAAAAGAATTCTCGTATAATTTTCTCTCCTCTAATATTACCCACCTCTTTTAAAAATTGTTCGAAAAATCTTTTATATTTTTTTGCCAATGTAAAACTGATGCAGATTGTCCCCGACACGAACATCATCCACGAGCTGAACAACAACTGCCACAGGATCAGAGACAAGGGCAGGAGGATCTCCTGCCTCGAGAGACAGAAGAAGATAGAGAGTATAATGGAGGGAAAGGGGTGCACTCTGGTGCCTGGATTTCTCGAGGAGGAGCTTAGATACAGAAACGTCTCGTCTAAGAACGGAAAGTATGTTATCTTTACCTACGATGTTGATGGTAAGAAAATTGCTGCCGTGTGTGATTCAAAAAAGCTCAGCAGCAGTGAGAGGGAGTTCGTCGAGAGGTTTGTCTCAAGGCTCGCAGAGGAGGCAATAGACAACCAAAGATTCTTTGTAGCCTGCACCCAGGAAGCCAGGCAAAATGAGCCAAAGATGGAAGCCATAAGGAGAAGCATGAGACACGACTGGAAAGCTGTAGCCTCCTCAATGCTAATTGAGGATGATGTTAGGCTTCTTAGCTATGATAGGGATGTTACCGACGAGTATTGTAAGAGTGTTTATGTCTCCGCAGCAAAGCATGTTGGTGGTGCTAAGGCAAACTCGTGGGATGCTGTCAGGCCCTAAAAATATCTCAAAATATTTAAACAACATGGGCCTCCACGAACTCGAGGAGTATTCTAATATATCCCTCCACTAAATTTGGCCTCAGACGAATTTTCTCTAAAATAGAAATAAAAATTTTTAGCTACTCTTTACGCCCGAAGACCTCTCTTAATATTTTAATAATCTCGTAGCTATCTATCTCTATTTCAATCTTCTCACAGGGCGTGTTCCACGACTTATCGATGTTGTACTTGTAAATCTTAATCATCATCTTCTATCACCTCGTCTAAAAATACTCCTTCACTGTCTACATAAACAAACAATTTCTTACCACAACATGGGCATTTCCTCACAGCGCTGACCGGCATTATTTCACCTTCTTAATATCATAACCTTGTTTTGCAGATCCGTGGAAGTGCCTGCCAAGGATGTGTAGGGATAAGCACTCCTTGCAGAATTTATCCCCGCAAACTGGACACTCGTCGTAGTTCTTCTGAAACTCTCCCTCCTGGCAGAATCCCCAGAAGAGCTCCCTGTCGCAAACTCCACACCTTCCAACGAAGAACTCAACAGGCTCTTGACACTCTTTATAGTTTAACCTTCTCATCTTCTCCATTATAAGCTCCCTCCACTCTCCATAAGTCTGTCCAATTATATAAAAGTGCTCTCTTTCTCTCAACTATTCCACGCTCTTCAAGCTGGACTAAATACTTGTAAACCGTGTTTCTTACTAGTTTCATCTCTTGTGCAAGTTCTTCTACAGTCTTAGGCCTGTTGAGCAGAGAAATCAGCCTTCTCAAATTTCTAAATTTCTTCTGTGTCTTCCTGTCGAGCTCATCGTTACAATCTTTACAAACAAGGGAGTCCTCCATTGCCTCTTTATTGCAGTACCAGCATTTCATAATTTCACCTCGCAAGGAGACCCCGTTTCTTTAGAGCGGGGTAGTTTACAGCCCCACCTAAAATCTCAAATAAACCTCAGCCCAACGTCAATAAACCTCTCACAATCTGCAGCCGGGTTCTCCCAGAATATCTCAATTTTGTCCCTTCTTATGCACCTGCCCTCTACCAGGTTTTTCCTCTCGAAGAATATACACAAAACACAAACCTTCTCCATTCTCCACCTCCTTATTTCAGTCAGTCTCAGTTGCTTCTAATCTCTTTCTGTCTCTTTCAACTACTCTCTATCAGTTTCTATCAGTTTCAACAGCTTTTAGTTTGCCACTACTTTCGTCTACTTCAACCATCTCCCGGAATGGCCCCCAAGCCGGCTGCTCTAAAAGGGGGGATCGATGGGGCAAAACAGCACCGGTCTTGGGTCTTGCCCCGGAAGAAATTTATATTTTGAAGCTAATTTATACCCATGGAACACATCAAGCTCGCAAAGAAACACAAGGCAGACCTTGTTCTTGTTCAGCGCGATGATGCTTTAATCGACATCTACGATAAGGATGGTGGTCTCATTGATAGTGGTTTAGATGCAGAGTCTGCCTTATCCATAGCCGACTCGGTTAAAAGATTCCTCTTCTGCCACAAAAACGTTTGCGATCTTGTAGAAGATGAGGAAATAAAGGATGTAATCGATCTCTCGGATACAAGGTGATTTAATGGGTATAAAAGTTGGAGAGAGGTGGCTAAAGCTTGGGAAGAAATACATGGACTACAGCCGCAATCTCGATGAGTACACAAGCTTCCTCCACGGGTTTGTTCACACAAACAGCCTGCAAACAATCAGCAAAACAGGCAGCGCCAGGAGTGCTGTTGTTGTTTCCACTTTTAAGGAAGTATTCGACGATCCGCAGACAGCAATAGCCGTGTGCAGGAACAAGGACAAAATCAAGGGGAGAATATACGACACCAGGAAGAACCAAACGGTGGACTGGTTCTGCGACAGCATCGAACACTTCGACGAGGTGAAAAAGGCTATAAGACTCTGCAAGGAGGATCCCTCGAAGACCGAAGAGGCTAGGAAGATCTTAATGGACCTCCACAAGCAGGGGAAGCTTAAGGGGTTCAACCAGAAAGGCATAGACATGCTCCTGCTAGATTCCGGCTGCGATACCACAGTGCTTGATATGTGGATGCTCAAGGAGTTCTACGGGGTTCCAACGAATGATCTTGCAGCCAGGAGAGGAATCCAACTCACAAAGAAGTATCCTGTTTTGAGGGATGACCTCGAGAGGAGAGTAATGGAGAAGAAGGCCGACCGTGGCTATGGCCTCGGGGCCTGGCACGTGGCAAAATGGCTCGAACTCTCAACTGGTGGAAATTATAGAAGGGCGGAAAACTTCATGAAGGATTTGTTTAGCCAGACGAGGCTTAGCGAGTTCTTATAGTTTTTTGATTAACCTATCTGCAACCATCCCCCCAATGCGGAACATAATGTAGGCGAAGGCAAACAGCATCATTAGACCAAAAACCAAAGCGTGGTACTTTGGCTCATAGGCCAGGATTACCAAGCCTGGGGAGATGGTTCCAAACTTTTTAAATTTATCCTTGAAGCACTCCCTGCAGTATATTTTACCCATGTACCTCACCCAGTTGTCCTTAACCGGCTTCCCACACTCGCAGCAGTTCTTCACATTGCCCACAGCAAATATAACCATAACACCACCTTTAAATTTTATTGAAACTCAATTAGTTTTTTCTGATATAAATAAGGCTCAATCCTTCTCGCTGCCATCTCACAATACTCCTTCTTCAGTTCAATCCCTATAAACCTTCTCTCAGTTTTAACAGCAACTAATGCTGTAGTCCCCGAACCCAAGAAGGGATCTAAAACAACATCCCCAACAAAACTAAAAAGTTTAATACACCTATATGGCAGTTCTTCAGGGAACGGTGCCGGATGGCCAATTTTTTTCTTCGATGCTACCGGCATCCCCCAAAGGTCTAAAACAAATCTCAAGAACTCATCCCTAGTCAAATCTGTTTCGCCTTTGTTTTGTTTCTTCCATGTTTCCTTGTAAGCCACTATTATCGCCTCAGTCATGTGCCTCACCCAAGGAGCTGATGCAGAACACCAGCTACCCCACGCTGTATCATTGTCCGTGTTTAGTTGATTCCACGTAATATTGTCTCTAAACTTTAAACCAGCCTTTCTTAAAGCTTTAAAAGAACAATACCATGGTGAAAAGATCTCCCTTTTTGAGCTAATCATTGAGTATGGAACATTCCAGCATATTCTTCCATCTGGCTTTAACACTCTCTTCAACCCTTTAAACACGTCTGTTAGAAATTTTACATACTCTTCCTCGGTTAAATCCTCCTCATACTCTTTTCCAACATTATATGGTGGAGATGTGACCACTAGATCTATGCTACCTTTTGGCAGAAGATTTAAAACTTTAACACAATCACCATGGATTATCTTATTCACTGGTAATTTTGCTCGTAATCTATTCAATTCATCCGCAGCCATTAACATCTAGACACCCCTCACTTTCAAAACACAGACAATTGATAAAAACCTTTAGTCCAATCAATCAGCATGGTCGTGTATGTGATAGATGACCTCGAGCATTTCAAGGAATGCGCCAGGTCTGCAAGAATAAAACTATGGAAGGAGAAAAAGCTCAACGGAGAAGTTGAAATTAGGATGAAAGCCGGCACAGTTGGCTTCCGCAAGGTTTACGAAACATCCGACCCAGAGCTGGCAGAAGTTAGGAAGATGATTGAGGTCGAAGATTTTGTCGAGCTTGTGGATGTTGAGTCCGATGATACGTTTTTTCTCTTCTAAGAAATCCATGACGAACATGGCGACGAAACACTAATATAATATTCTACCAAACTTATCTCCATGAAGTATGACAGGCAGTTCACAATAGTCGTGCCGAAGTACTCAAACGCCGGGGAGAGGATTGATACAAGCTTTGCCAAAAAATTCTCGCTAAGGATGGCTGAGGAGTTCGGCGGTGTTACTGTCCATCCAACTGTTTTGGGATGCTGGGAGGCCAGGAGGGATGGAAAACCAGTATTGGAGTGTGAGGAGAACCTTCTGATTACCTCTGCAGTCGACTCGAGCAACATGAGCAAAGATGAATTAGAGAGGAAAAGAAAATTTGTCGAAAGGCTTGCGAAGGAGATTGGCAACGAGCTCGGCCAGGAGAGTGTGATGGTTGTCGAAGATTTAATTGATAGGGTTGAGTTCGTAGAAGGGCACTACAGAAAAAGCCTCCCTGCTAAAACCGAGAGGGACTTTTTCAAGAAGTTGCTTGACTAATATTTCCCTTTACAACAGCCGTTGCGACGAAATCTCCTCTAATAACTGCAGTCCACGGACCAAAAAACGATGGAAGTACCACTGTTACTTCTTCTTCATCATAATCGATCGTAATGTTTTCAACAGTTAAGTTGTGTTTCACAGCAAATTTGTTTATTTCTTTCACTAGCATATCTGTTGCATTACCATATTTTGTGCTTAGCTTAAAATAGTACACCCCTTCAGAGAGATTATAAACAACCAACCTTTTTACTCCGTACTTTTCAGTAAGTAAAATATCTCTGTCTTTCGAACCGGCTTTGTATCCTGCTTCTAAACTCGATCCAGCAAGGTTAATCCCTGTATATACTATAGCCACAAATAAAAACGCAGTAATCACCAAAACCCCTACCTTTTCAAATCTTTTCATACTTTCACTCCATTTAGCAAACTTACAAATCTAAGCTAGCCGCTGAAACTCC
>QMZD01000002.1 GCA_003662985.1 Archaeoglobales archaeon
CAATAGAACAATTCAGCACTCCTAATTCCTAAATCGAATTTATCTTAATCTTAACCTCCAAACTCAACTACTCTCCAGCCAACCGATCGTAAATAAGTCTGCCATTGACAATTCTTGCTTCCTTCGAGATTTTATGCTCAACCTTCCGATCGTTAAGGATGTGAATGACTTTCCATCCTTTCATAGCCAGGTAATCCGAGATAAACTTCCTATGACACCTCCAATAAAGCTTTTCGGCGCACATTATGGCAGAGGGTCTCAAAACTGCGATTTCTTGAAGTTCTTCGATCGCCGTTTTGAATTCTTCGGTAAGCATGTAGTCAGCGTAATTCCTGAAGCCCTCACTTTTTATTGCCTTGTTGGGAGAATCATCCATTATCTTCTTCCTGTAACCCCCTAAAGTGGGAAACCAGTAATACTCGATTCCCGATTCTGAAAGAATCTGCCTGAGATACTCCCCTTTGAAGTGGGGAAATTTCGAGGTTGGAAACCTCCTAACATCTATCAGGATTTCAATCTCGTTTCTGATAAGCAGTTCAACAAATTCCTCTGCCTTTCTGTTGGAGTGGCCGATCGTGAATATTCTTTTTATTTCTTTTCCCTCTGCCTCCATCTAATTTATCTTTTTAGTCCTAGGTTTAAAATTTCCTTTTAAAATTTCAGTTGGTTCTAGTTATCTTGTTCTTCTCAAGGGTATTGCCACTAACATCACCAATGCCACTAAAATTCCCGTCAGAGCGGTGAGAGATTCAAAACCCGGAATCCTCGGAACTGATTCCGGTTGCTCAGTGGATGTTGAGATTGGAGTTGGAGTTGTTGGAGTTGGAGTTTGCAGGACTGGCTTTTCTGGTTGGATACTTTTTGCTGCTAAGACATAGATTCCGCTTTTATTAGACATAAAACTTAAAGCAATTTCAGAATCACTTGTATTGTAGTAATCAGACGTCCTTTCAATTGTTTCCTCACCTAACCGATAAAAGGCAAGGGTTGATACATTAATTTGCTTGGATAATTCTTTAATTTCTTCATCGGATAGATTTGATTCCATATAAATGTACCCGGCCTCGGTATAGACATCAGGTATTACCGTTGCATATATCGAATCGCTAAGCATGACCAATCCTTCAGGCAACGAATTCAATCTCACGATTGACAACTGAAATTCCTCGCCAGAAACGTTGAGGTTTTTAAGAGAATAGAGAGATCCATGAGATGCCTGATCTCGGATAAAAACTCCCTTCTCTGCGATACTCCCAGAAACTATGAATCCGTATTCGGAAAAAGTGGAAAGAAACGCACTATCTTCGCTATCTTCTCCATCTCCTCTATCTTCTCTTCCTACAAACACTACATCTTTTACTCTATTTGCCATACCACCGGAAAGCTTAACACCTTTCTGAAATCCTTGGAGGATGAGGTTGGAGAGCAAGATTTTTCTTGAGGCCGAAACTTCAATTCCCACTTCATCTCCCTCCAGAAAGCTGTCCTTGAGCTTTATAGAGGTGGAATGTTCCACCGTTACACCTACTGCACATCCTTTGATTTCCAACCTTTGAAGGGTAATATTCATACTTTCGGTTATCTTTATGGCTTCCATATTGTCTTGGAAGACGCAGTTCTTAACATCCAAATCACCAGAATATAAAATCTCCAGCCCCGTTGATCCGTTGATGATGCGCATACCTTCAATCACAACATTCGGCGTAGAGATAACCTGAATTGTAGGAAGCAATCGGATTTTAGGCTCAAGAGTTGTTTTCTCACCTCCTACAATATTTACAGACTTTTCTATCTTCAAATTCTCACGATAAGTTCCCGGAGCTATCAAAATCGTATCTCCCTCTTTCGAGGCGTTGATTGCATCCTGAATGTTGGAAAAATCACATTCCTCGCACACTTGAATTGCGTTTGCGTTAGCAGATGACGCTAACAGAGCAAGTACGAGAAGTATAGAGAATATCACTAGGGCTTTTTTTAAAGATCCCATTACCTTTTCACCACCTTGATCTCAATATGACCGCTTATCTCCTGTCTCACGGATTTGGAGTTACTTCTCGAACTGCATGAGTAAGAGCGAGTGGAGGAGAAGTCTCTACTGCTTTCATGATGATAATCTCCCACAACCTCCTGCCATCTATCTTTACCTGTTTTTTTGAGAATTAGGAGACCTGGTTTCACTTCGTAGTAGGGTACGGAGACTCTCTGCTTCTCAGCATAACCGGGATAAGAGCAACTAGCACCATCTCGAGGATTTGTTCCTGTATCACCATCATAAATGCAAACGTCGACAAAAGTGCTCGTTCCTTCTCCGAGAGATGAAGTAGAAACGTCTGTTTCAGTTCCTTTCATCAAAAATACTGGCCACTGAATGGGATCTATTGCCAACACCAAGTCTCCGTTACTAGTCTCCCACAAGAGCCAAGTTCTTTCATTGGAGACTCTCGATGAAAGGGAAGTATCCTCTACCTTCACATGGCTACTCCCAGAGATACCACTGTTGCCACTGCAGCCATCGGTGTAACTTCCGCTATGAGTTCTAGAGTAGCTACTCTGGTATTTGTAAGCGTAACTGGCTGTAATTCTCTCTTTTCCTGTGCTTTCCTTCCAGTAAGTTTTTGATGTGAAGTGGATGGAAGAACGTGCAGACATCGTCCACTCCGCATCAGACGAGCCTGAATCCGCTGAATTGTAACATTCCTCCCCTATAGGACAGCAGAGATGCGGACAGTTCGATGTGGCAGAGGTTGTTCCGGATTCCTGATATAGAGAATTTCTTGTCCACGTGATGAACAGGACGAACTCTTTTTCCTTAACCTCGATGAAAGCCTCATCCCTCGGAGCTTCTGTATATCCAAGTCCTTGATATACTGCTGGTATCTTTACCAAACCTTCTTTCTTGCCTGCAACGAATTTAATTGTCGCTCTACCATTTTCACCGGTTATCGGGTTGTTGTGAGCATCAATAATGCCTAAAGGGAATACCTTTCCATCTAACAAAGCAAACTTCTCTATCAAGATCATCTTGTCAGCTAGGGGTGTCCTCTTACCGCCCAGCTCCTCTTTGTAGACGAAAATATGCAAGAGTGTTTGTTGTTTTGGTAGTAATTCGTCCTTCTCGGGCTTTATCTCAATTCCAATTCCTGCTATCTTAACCATCGCTAATCTGTGGATTTTCTTGCCACCTCTCGCCTTTGCAAACACTTCTATCTTATCCACACCAGCTCTAACGCCTTTGGATTGCATGAGGAAGTATTCTGCCTTAGCGACTCCTAAAGCGTCGGTTGTCGAGAAAACGTAACCGTAATCGCCCTTCCCCTCCGCTTTAACATAACCTCGATCGGTGACCTCTTTGAAGTAAACCTTCGCTCCTTCGATAGCTTTACCTCTGCAGTCCCTTACAACTGCTTTGATTACCACTTTATCCTTTCCTTCCTCGAATGTGAGAGTTTCAGGATTAAGTGTTAAAAGCAAAGAGGGATCTCTTGGCGGTTTAGGATTGTTAACCTCCCACGTTTCGATGATCGATTTCAAATCACCCTGTGAGTTAATCAGATCATTTAAAATTGAGATATCATCACCTCTAGCTGTAACACCACTCACCCTAACGACATTATCTACATCGAGAAGCACAAGATTCATCAGGTTCGTGTCTCCAAGCATAACGTAGTTGAATCGAAGGATGTATTCTGCATTAACCATCTGTCGAATTCTTGATAGATCTGCTTCATCAGGATTCTCGGCCAAGAAATTCTCTTGCTCGAGCAGAGCACTCTTCACATCAACATCACTCGTTATAATCACTCCCGGAGACTTCGCCTGAATAAGCTCCTTAACCTTAATTGAGAAATATCTTTTGAGGGTTTCGGGAGTGTCGCCGGGATAGGTTTGCAGCAATTTTTCAACCGCCTCATCTCCCAGTTCTACAAAGAGGTATACTTTTGGTTTTGAACATCCCTCTTCCCCTTGGAACAAATCTGCATTTAGTATGCAGTTTCCTTCGCTTTCACTTAAGTTTAAGACTGAAGTGCCCTGAAGGTTAAGGCTAAAGGATGTTACACCGATGTCAGCAAGATCAATCTCTCCTGTGTAGCGAAGTGGGAGATTTCTTGTCCTATTTTCGCATCCAAGAGCTAGTTTAACCATAGGGATGTAGTATATCTTTCCATCGCTCGTATAGGCTTCGCCAGCAAGATAGTATTTACTTGGAGAAGCTGTTATTGAATAACCAAAGTGGTTTCCTTTAAATTCAAACTCATTAGTTTCGAGGGTATAGGAGTCAATAAGTCTTATTCTGCTTAGGACGAAGGGAGAGGTGTCGTTGTCCGTTGCATTTCTTAGATACGTTCCTTTTATTGTTGATATGCCACAAACCTCAAATGTCTGGATGTCCTCTGCAACCAGCACCCCATCATCGTTGAAAAGGTTGCTTCTTAGGATGTAAGTGCCCTCTTTCCAATTACTGTTTATAAATTCTTCAAAAGCTATGAAGTAATCAGATTCTATGGGTTTGTATCGCTTACCTTCAGCCTTTTCAGAGAGCGTTGGTAGATGTACGACATTGCTTTCGGGATCCTCCATTGATGACAAAAGTGTCCCGTTTTGAGTTGAGTTTCCCGTGAGCATGTGTTCTATTATGACTTCCTGTCCATTGCTGAAGATTTCTCTGTTTATGTAGAGCTTTACTGAGGTTTGATTATTGTAGTAAAGCTTGTCCGTGGAGAGTGAGACCGTATTGAATCCATCTGCTAATCCATCTGCTAATCCATCTGCTATCTTGCCAACCAAAATGTAGGTTCCTGCTGAAAAGCTGTTGTTGAATTTAATCGAAGATGGCAAACGCCCATAGTAGTTCGTTCTTAAGTAGTATGAATCTATCGGTTTTTTGGTTTCACTCCAGTCTGGATAGTAGAGTTTTTTGCCATCCGGGGTTAGAAGGTAGATGTATGCTTTGTAATCTTTGCTTCCATTTCCGTTGATGATTCCGTCTATCTTTAGGTAAGTTGTCATGGTTTCGTTTTCAGAAATGGAGTTGTCTGAGGTGAATGCCTTTATCTGTGGGAAGCTGAAGGGGAGTGATGGAATTAGGGAGACATTTTTGATTTCCCACTGCCTTGTTCCTCTATCCCATGCATTCTCCGAGACGAATGAAATTATGTTTTCCACATCTGGAGTGATGTTTTCCAAGATAGGAATTTCGTAGGTTTGGTAATTTGAATTTAGTTGGATGGTTGTAACAAGGTTTCCCGAAAGGTTGTTATAGCTCTGGATTCCGTTTCTATGGAATTTGTTGAGGTAGATGTCTATTTTACCTCCACCCTTTGCTTCAAAGGTCAAGGTATAATCCGTTTTCCTTCCAAAGAAGGAGAAGGCCACGTCATCTGTAAACGAGGTCATAGTTGTGTTCAATTTAAGCAATTCACCTAAGGTGAGAGGTATTATTTTGAACTTTACCTCTCCATTTCCTTTTATTGCATAGTAATCCTCTCCATTGACCATTATTCTGTGCTCTCCAAGAGATAACCTTTCGATTTCTACAGTTCCTGCGGTTGCATAAGGCTTCAATGAGATGGCAGTAGGTGAGGAATTATCTACGATATAGGAAGCTCTTCTCAAAGGATATTGAGAGGTAAAGGCTAGGGTTAGGGATCTTTCGGTATAGGATTTGCTTTTAGGAGTGATTTCAATGCTAAACTGGGGTTCTTTAACCTCCTCTAAAACTGGGATTCCTCCAGCCCCTGTTCCAGCGGTTCCTCCACCTCCAGTAGTCCCAGAAATAACGTTTATTGAGAAGTTAACTACCGTGAAGTTGAGATTTCCGGCCGTATCGTTTACGTAGACAATTAACGTGTAATCTCCGTTTGATAAACCTGTTATCGTTGTGTTTGGAGTGAAGGTTACGTTTGACGCCGAGTTTAAAGAGTACCACCATCCGTCTATATCTGGATCGGGTGAGTGAACTTTTAGATAAACGTAGTTCGCTGAATAGGTCTTGCCTTCTTCAGGTGAAATTACACCGATGAATGGAGCTGTATAGTCTGGGGTGACGTTTGTGAGGGGTAGATAGTCACCGCCAGCTATGTTTCCGCTTGAGTTGTAGGGCAGAAGCGTATCTCCTAAACCATCTCCTCCAGCCGTGTCAGCTCCCGTATAATCATGCCAGTAGTTCCCTCCCAAATATGAGCCATTGATTATGTTCGTGCCTGGAGTTTTCGAGATGTTCCAGAAGTTGTTGCCGTTATCGTAGGCGTTTATGGAGTTGTTGAAGTAGTTATTGTAGATTAGGTTGCTGTTTGAGGAAGAGAGGTAGATTCCGTATCTCTGACCTCCAATCCAGATTCCTTGCTGCGGGTTCGCTAGGCGAAGGATGTGATTCGTTTGAATCGTGTTCGAATTTGAGTTTGAAAAGTGGAATCCATATCCGCCCTGGCATGGATTGGTTGTTGGAGGGAGATAGAAGCTCGGCCCATTGTCCGTTATGTTTGAATCTAGAATCGTGTTGTCGCTAGATTCGTCGAGTTTTATTCCGTAGCACCAGTTCTTTTCCACCTTGGTGTTTTCGATGGTAGTATTTTCAGATCCCCCGAGATACAAGCCTGAACCGTAATTGGAGTTGCCATTATCAGAGAAATCTGAGTTAGTGATTGTGACATTGCTGGAATAGTAAATCGCCAGTCCTGTAAGGTAATTGGTAAAAGCGTTTGTTGAATCAATGGTAGAATCAGAAGTGTTGTAAAGGATTATCCCATGTGAGTTTGAGAATAAGCCGATGTTTCTGACTATCACATTTTTGCAGTTAATGCAAGCGAAAAATCCTATCGGTGGTTGAGCAGATTGGTCGAATATTGCATTAGAGGCGTTTTTGATGTAGTAAATTGCACCACCGCTGACGTTGTTTGACGTATCTATGTCAAAATCGAAGTCCCGGAATTGGGGAGTAGTGTAAACTTCCCCTGGGTCAAAATAGAAATCGTAGGTGTTACCGAGCATTCTATTCTCTCTGAGCGTTAAGTTGGTTGAATAGGTGTAAGGAGATGATGAGTCGATTTTGATTCCCGCATACTTGAATTTTACAGTGTTGTTGTAGATTAGGCAGTCGCTCGCATGGTTTATTTTTATTCCTGCATCTTCATCTTGGACAGGTGTATCCCCTACAATCAGGTTGTTTTGTATAACGCAGCCTCCCGAGTCAAACCTTATCCCTCCATAGCCCGAGAATGTGTTGTTGGAAACAGTATTTCCCTCAGCATATCTCTTTATCCACACTGCCGGCATAGAAGATGTAAAATTCTTCACGAATGTGTTGTCATAGATCAAATTGTTACCAGCGTTTCTATAACTCAAACCTTCAATTGTTATGTAGCTGTTGTAAGTTCCCTCTGCAAAAGTATTGAGAGTTATGTTGTTGTAACTTGAACCCTCAATTCGGAGTTGAGATGCTATGAAGGTGTTCTCTGCTATCAGATTTCTATCTGAACCATGTAGATAGCCCTTTACGAGGAATATTCCGCTTCCATTGAATGTATTGTTCCTTATGATGTTATCTGTCGACTCATGATCGGTTATCTGGATACAACTCATACCGGAAACCAGATAGGTTGTATATCCCACCTTTATACCAGCCTCAGGTATTGAGCCGAGAGGGCATGGGCCAGGATAGGCTGAATTGTTGATGTAGAAACCTTGAACAACGTTACCATTGGAGGCGAGGGTGAAACCACTACCTTTCTGGTTGGCATCTATGACGGGATTACCAATCCCCGTTATGTTCAGGGTTTTATTTACAAAAACGTTCTCAACGTAGGTTCCATTACAAACGATAATCGTGTCTCCATCCATCGAAACATTTACAGCATCCTGAACTTTAGTGAAATTTGCCGGGCAGTCAGCCAGATCATCATCAACATACCACGTTTTTGGATCTCTAAGGGTAGTGAAATTTCTGATTGAGCTGTTGGAGTAAAGGCTTGTGTTGTCTGCCTTATACGAGAAAGCTGAGTAGTAGTAGGTTGTGTTTGGAGATAAACCGGATAAAGTTATGGAAGGATTCTGCGTGTAGTTATCCCAATCTCGCTCAGGATACATAGTTTCGCCGCCAGATAGGATTACAGACTCATTCATATAGAGAGTCTGGGTATTGTTATCCCATTCAGACCATTCCGGTGACGATAGATCACTATTGAGGCTGTAGAGAACCCTGTTAGCTGATAAAACATTCGTATACCAGCTAATTGTTATGCTGGTATTCGTTAGATCGCTCTCCTGGATGTTGCTTATGACCGGAGGTTGTTCTGTCTCGAAAAGCATCGGATAGTAATCTAAAGGCAAATTCGAACTTTCACCTTCACCACACCAGAGGGTGGAGACCTGATATGGCATATCACCGATTCCATCGTTGTTTGAATCGATTCCTGAATAATCATCCCAGTAGTTGCCGGTGTAATTCGAGTAAACATCGCCTTGGTAGCTGTACTGCCTTATTTCAGTCGAGTTCCAATTGTTATCCCCGCAATCGATCGCGTTGTAGGTGTTGTTGATAAACCGATTGAGGTAGAAAACGTTTGTAGAAAAATCAGCCTGAATGCCGGTATCGCTATCCCTTATCGTGTTGTTGTATATCGTGTTGTTGTAAACGGCGTTGGTATTGGCGTAGAATTCAATTCCAACAGTGGTGTTATGGATCGTGTTATCGAAAATCACAGCATAGCCCGAATCTTCAAGCTGAATACCATCGTAGGTATTGTAAATTACATTGTTTGAGATATTGGCATGATCGGAAGGATTCAGCGAGGCGGGATTTGGTTCTACATCAATCCCATCATCATTGCTTTTCGTTGAGCCACCGGTGATAGTAAATCCAGATATGGTAACATAACTTGCATGAACCTCAATAACATCCTCGCTCGTGTCGTTTGCTTGGATAATCGTATCCATTGGATTCTGAGAGAACGATTTGAGCGTTACCGAGATGTTGATATCAATATTCTCCAAATATGTTCCACTGCAAACGACGATCGTGTCTCCATCGCTAGCATTTTTCAAGGCTGATGTGATAGTTGGAAAGTAAACATCCCCAGATGTACATGGAGTTGTTTTATTGACTACAAGAACAGCATCAGCACTAGCTGACAGCATTACCACTACACAGACTATTAGAACTACTTTTACGACATTCATTAATTAACCTTCCTCCTTTACGAATTTCTTCGATGAATCAGACTTTGTTTGAAAGTAGAATAGACTAGGTTGTCTGGTAAGAACAATTCTTTAGAGGAAATTTAAATTTTTCGTTGTAAATTTTATTTTAATAATTATTATTAGCTGATGAATAACCCAACGAGGGTTACGGCAAAATATGTTTTATCTTAAACAACCTTCATATTTCAAACCTAACATTCTGCTCTCCAACCAAAAGATTGTAAATTAGCTTGCCGTCTAGTGTATCCAGTTCCAGCCTCAGTGGCCGATCGTGTATATTGTTTTTGTCTCCATTTAACTTATCCTTTGAATTAAAGGTATAACTTTGTTTTCGGTTTGCTATCTTTGAAAGATTCCAATGGGAGGGGAAAAACAATAAAAATTAAAAAGTTAAATAAAAAATTTAGGCGCCACCCTTGCCTATTCTACCTTTGTAAGCTAAAACCGCAATTAATATTGCAATGATGGCGATTATTGGCAAAGCGAGTTGCCAGAGCTGCAAAGGTTGCGGTGGAGTTGGTGTGGGTGTAGGCTTGGGTGTTGGGGTTGGTGTAGGTATTGAGATCGGAGATGGGACAGGAGATGGGGCCGGATATGGAGTAGGTATTTCAGATGGTGTCGGGGTTGGAGTTGGTGTAGGCTTGGGTGTTGGAGTTGGGAAGGGTGTGTAGTGTGGAACTCTTATCTGCGTAGGTACAGGAGTTGGCGTGGGCTGTTTCTTTATGCAAGCATCTCCTGGATAGGATTCAAACTGGCAGGCCTGGTAGTAATTCGTCTGGTAAGTATCTTCCCTCTCCTCCACAAGTGAGAGATCATTGTTGTATATTTTAAGATATGATAAGTAGTAATTTCCGTTCTCCTCACTCTTTCCGATATCTTCTCCTCTGAATTCGAGAGTTATAAGTTGAGTTCCTGTATCAAGCGGCGCAGATTTATACAAATTGGTTATGAAGCTCCCACCAAGGCTGCCGTAAATAATATAATCTCCTTCCTGCTCGACATTCAATTTCAGCTTAACAACTAAGTAATCGTACAATCCGTTGTTATCTGTGTCCAAGCCATAATCTTCCACAACCTCTAAAAGATGTACCGGCTTGCCCTGGAAATCTGAGGAGTTGTAAGAGGCTGTGGTTGTGTCCTCTGCCTTCCCTATCAAACCCGGATTGTGAGAGTAGAGTTTAACTCCAACCACATCGTAAGGCCCGTCTTCACAACTGTTCCTAATCTCAATTCCGCTGAAATTCAAATAGACAATCTGATTTCCTGAATCTAAATGCATAGTGTTAGATGTGTGTGTTATCCTCTGGTTGCCTTTATAGAGAGACCCAGTTATCGTATAATCGCCCGCTTTAGAGAGGTTTACTGAGAATCCTATCCCGAGATAATCTATTAACCTATCGTTATTGGAGTCGACCGTTTCCTCGCTCACCTTAATCATTCGTGTAACTACGTTTTTGGGGTGCGGGAAAACAGCGACATTGTTTGTTTCACCAATCTCTTCAATCGTGTTGTTATAGTCAGCAACAACAAAGAAAATGTATTTTCCTGCTGGAAGGATTGCGTTAAACGTGACGTCAGCGGATTGATTCGGTGAGATGGAATACAGACTTGTTTTATCAATTATGGCACTCTCGTTGATAACAGAGGTTCCATTAACAACCGTATACGGATTGTTCTTAAACAACGCCACCTCAACATTCTCCGCAATTACACTTCCTACGTTCCTCACTTTAACATCTATTGTCGCATTATCGCCGAAATCACTTGAAACAGAGATTTCTTCCCCTCTGACTTCCAGATCTGGGCCAATAAGCACAGGAATTAATTCATGGTTGTTCGTTTCATCTCCTTCAGCAATCTCGTTGTTTTCATCGAGCATAAGATGAATATAGTAGTAACCAGCTGGAAGCCCACTAACATCCCATACCGCTGTGAGATCTTCAGTTTCGGAAATTTCGAGGCTCCTAACTGTTTGAGAGTCTATAAGCACCTTATCCTTGTTGAAGAAAGGAGAAGTACTGTAATAGAAATTAACAGTTGATTCATTCGCCTTGTAATGCCCGCGATTGATTACTGTTGTTGTAATTGAGATTTTATCGAACTCGTATAGAATATGCATAATTCTATGGGCCAAGTCTGGCATGAGGATAGGCTTAGAGGCTATGTTGTTGGTTTCATTCCCCTCTGCTATACTATCGAGCGGATCTATCTCCACATAGATAATATGTTGTCTTCCATCAGATGGAACTGTCCAGTTTAAAGTCACCTCCTTGGTTTCACTACCTCTAATGAAATCTATTATTTTCGTTCTAATTATCCTTCCATTATCGGTGAACCTCACAAGCACATTGTCCAAGGCTAGATCTCCAACATTGTGTACTTTTACAGCTATCGTTATGTCCTTGCCCGGTTCTGGTGTACTTGAGAAACCAATATCTCCACCATCAATCTCCAAATCGACGATGATCTTATGCTTCAAAAGATAAATGCTCGCATTCTCAAACTTCGTAGTAGTTACATTGAAGGTCTCATTACCAGCGGTTACAGTTTCGTTCTGCAGTTTGATCTCCTTTTTAATATAAACATTCAGGATCTCATTCTTAGAGTTGATTATGGGAGAGAAGCTCTGTTCAAGGTCGAAATCATTCGTTAAGGTGTTGCTCATGCTCCAGCTGTCATGCGCTTTATCAAAAACAGAATAAAATATGTTCAAATCGCCATCCATGCGTGATTGCCATAGGATGACAGGGTTGTTTGCCGGATTCCTAGCGATCTCCAATCCTTCAACCTTTCCCTCCACGGTTATCGACTCTGGCTCTGACCAGCTTCCATCGTAAATTGCATACAGAATTACATTCTCAGTTTTGTTCTCAGTTGAATTGTCCTTCACCCAAACAAGCATAATTTTATCGCCAAAATAAAGCACGTCAGGAAGTCTGTCTTCCCTTCCATCGTTCGTGAATCTTGCCTTTGCAGACCAACCCGTTCCATCGAAAATTGAGTAGAATACTTCTTTATCAGAAATCGTGGATGAGTTGCCATCCATATCCTCTGTCCATACCGCAATCGCTGAATTGTTGTGGAAATCGAAATTGAGGTTGTCCGTTAGCCTTAAATCTGAGAATGCTTTCTTTTCCGGAGAGAAGGCTGTTCCATTCCATATGCTGTAGTAGTAGTCGTTTTCAAGGGGGTGATTTTCTGTTGCATTATTTCCGATGTAAACCTCATTCCTCGGATTCTTAATCCACATTACCATCGCTTCATAACCATCGGCAACAATCTTCGGCTCATAGTCGAAGTATGAATCATTCGTGAGTAAGGCTGGAGTTGTCCAGTATCCAGAAGAATAAAGTGAGTAAGCGATCTCTGCATGCTTTATAACCTCACTGAAGTTGCCCGGATTTTCCGGCAAGCTTTCATTATTCAACTTCGTCCAAACTGCTATGAATCGATTGTCTAAGGTGTATGCAAGATCAGGCTTGAAATCAGATGTGGTGTCATTGACAATTGGTTTCGGCTCGCTCCATCCACCGCTTTCGTTAAAGGTGTAATATATGTCGAATGCCCGAGTTAGATTCTTAGATGGATTATCAGCTGAATAAACAATCATCTCCTCGTTATCAATCCCGAGGGCAAGCTTCGGGTCGGCATCAGGATATGTGTTTTTCACGATAATGTATTCCTGAGTGGGGGAACTGTGGATTAACTCTCCAGCCAGAGTATTGTACTCTGCAGTTAGATAATCTCTATCAGAAAGTCTCCAGTACTCCGGTTTCGAAGCTGGTTCAGTCCAGCAATTTCCATTCCAAAGATCGCATATAAACTTTCTGCCCCAGTGATCTGAGTAGAACAAGAAGTGCCAATCCACCCTTATCAAGACTCCGGCGCGAAGGGAAGTGATTGAGAAGTCGTAATTCCTATCAAGCTCAGCACCCATTCCAACGTTCGCTCCTACCGTAACCTCAACACTTGCTATGACAACACTGGCACCACCACTAGCTTCACCCCAAATATCCACGTCAGCGGTTGCATTGTAGAACTTCAGTTCACCGCTCTCCGTCCTTTGCACAATTCCAAAGCTCACTCTTACATCCATTGTTACCCCAGCCTTAATGACCACAAAATCC
Source organism: Archaeoglobales archaeon (assembly GCA_003662985.1). Lineage (GTDB taxonomy): Archaea > Halobacteriota > Archaeoglobi > Archaeoglobales > Archaeoglobaceae > Archaeoglobus_A. Next base: position 13,323 of record QMZD01000002.1, read on the forward strand.
CATTCAGTCAGGGGGATATCCTGAACGTCAACGATCAGATTCCAGTCAACTTCATCCAAGTATAAAGTATTACTAGAGGGTTTGTATATTGCAATTCTTTGAGCGCAGATTCCGGCAAGGGTTTGCTCTCCAAAGGTGTAATAAATTCCTCCACCATAACTCATTCTCCCCCTTCCTGTAAAAGAGCTGAATGTAGCGTTTTCTTCAAAGAAGATTCCACATGCTCCTGGATTTGAGCAGAACGTACCCTCCTGTGGCGTATGTTTGCCGGATGGTATGTAAGTAGTTACACCGTAATGCCCGCCTACCCATGGTACTCCTGAAGGAACATCAAAGCCTGGTATTTTGTCAATAACCTCCATGATCGGCTCGATTATACCGATAATATCCAAGGCAGAGTCTGTAATTTTTGTTACGTCTATAATCACATCCGTAACCACCAACACCGTATGAACTCCAGTCAAAACATCTCCAACTTCATCAATAACATCTTTAACATCATCTGGAAGCGGAATATCGCCTCTATATTCAATACCAGAGCCATTGAAATAGCAGATGTAAGCTTTATTATCTTTATAAAATACAACATCACCCCTCGATTTATCGTAGGAGACACCTACACCCTGATATACAAATCTGAGTAAACTATCCTTATATGCCGCTGAAAGGGATATGGATCCGTCGTCATAATTGAAGGAGACCTCGTAATCAGACGTGTTGAAGCTCGCTTCTATATCAACTCCATCGCTGTAGTTAAAGCCGACTTCACCTTTATCATACTCTGCTTCAATTTCGATTTCACCGCTATATCTTATGCTTCCAGCGTAATCATCCAAATCGATAGAGACTCCCACATCAGGTGTGTCCAGTGAGAGCCTGTGTGCATCAAAATCCCAATAGAAAGTATAACCACTATATACAAATTCCACATGATCCTCAAATACGTAGATTTTGGTTACCTTTTTCAGATCGACGTAGTTCTGGCCCTCAATGTACTTCTCACCTCTGACAACTTGCGGAAACCTCGGCAAGCCTTTTGGCTGGAGTCTGTGAAAGAGTGTCTCAGCTTTAACTGTCGTCGTTTGTTCAGAAACCGCCTCAATCAAAAACATGCTAGCTCCAAGAGGCAAGTCTTCCATGTTGAATCCTTCATGGGTCGTTTGAGTGTATTTATACGAGGGATCATCAGGATAGTAATACCAAACACATTCCGGATCGGGATGTCCCTGAATGCAGAACTTCTTCGTTATCGCTTCTTGAGTTGGAGGCGTTACTGATACCCTCAGTGGATCTAGTTCTCCATCCCATCCAACGCTAACCTCCAATCCATTTTCAATACCGTATCCTTTCAAGAAGTACTTAGTGTACATCGGATTTATTTCGAGAATATCCGGATACCTTGCAAGGCTGTTAAAGGTTCTGTGAGTTCTCACTGCTCTTTCTGAATAGGGGTCATTCGTCTCAGCCTGTATAGTTGCATTTCCAACTTGATTGAATGCATAGTCAAAGATTGCAGTTCCATTCTCATTTGTGAATGCAATCGGTGGGAAGATCACTCCGTTTTCCTCCTCTGAAATCTCGGAGAAGTTAACTTGCATACTTGAAACTGAGATCGGATTTCCGTTGCAGTCAGTTATTTGAGCAAAGCCTACGAGGTGTTGGTTTTCATACGATATTGCTCCCATCTCGAGTCCAAAGCAAGTGAGAGGAGGTGAGGTGAGAGGATACATGTCCTGATTATTTCCTCCGGTTATGTTATAGGGACTATCGCATATTCCATTGTTGTCCGAATCATAACATCCCTCAGAGGGTTCATCGTAATCACTCCAGTAATTGCCTCTTGAGTCATTGTACCAAAGGTAGAGGGATCTTCCGTCATCCAATGCCGAATATTCGTTATTTAAGAAGCTATTGTTCTCAACCACTATAGATTCCATAGCTTCAGCTGGAAGTAAAGCTGCTGTATGGTTAAGCCTAACTCCTCTATAATTCTCATTTAGAATGTTCTGAGAAATGTTAACAAAAGTGCAGTCCACCAGACTTATACCTGCATCGCTGTACGAGGCTGTATTTTTGATAATTTTGTTGAAATTGGAGTTTTTCATATGAATTGCATCGTTTTTACAGTTTATTACACTATTATCCTCAATTGTGTTGCCATCGGAGTGATTGAGATAAATCCCATGGCTTGTAGCATTGAAGAGGTAGTTACCCTTAACTAAATTGTCTCTGGATTCGTTCAACCAGATAAGATACCATCCCTGGACGATGTTGTTGTTTGTGATGGTTGTATTTGTAACTTCATCGAGCAGCGTTATTCCAGCTTCTTTGTTGTAGAGAAGGTTGTTTTCAGTTATGTTGTTGTAATCTGATGAGAAAATGGCAATGCCGTAATAGCTGCCAAATACGGAATTGTTCATTATAAGGTTGTTGTTTGCTTGATAGTCAACATATATTCCCGCCCCTGAGCTTGGATACAATTCGTTGTTTCTGATAACGTTGTTCCGCGATTCCAAGACTGAGATGCCCGCATATGACGAGTTGACCAAATAATTATCCTCTATCACACTATTCATAGAATAATCGAATATGATACCAGTTTGGAGATAATTGCCTATTCTATTATTCCTAACTCTAACCTCATCGGAATTGGAAACATTTATTCCATGCCCAGATGATGAGAGTTCGTTTTCTTCTACCGTAATGTTCTCAGAGTTGAGGATTGTTACAATATTCCCCCCATATCTTGCAGAGAAATTGTTTCTTAAAATCAGTGAGTTCTTGATATTGCTTAGATAAAGCCCACGATAGGAATACATTGGAGAGATGTTATTTGAAGCTATAAGGACCGAGTCACCTCCCGAAATATATATTCCTGTTACTACAGTATCTCCTACGATGGTGTTGTTCGTAATGAGGCTATCACTTAATCCACTAAACTCAATTGCGACATAAAATGTTGTATTAAAGTAATTCTCACTTATGACGTTTCCAGTGTTATATGTTTCTATTCCTATCGACAGACCCCATCCTTGGGATAAGAACCGGTTATTTGAGATATTGGAATTGTAAAGATAACCTGTGCGTATCCCATAACCGTTGTCTCTAAAAATGCAGTTGGAGATTTCGATATTATCCATGACTCCCCAGTATCCGAATATACCGTCAGTTGATGCGCCCTCTATCGTAATTCCAGTTATGTTTACTTTGTTTCTCAAAGAAAATACCTTATCACCCATAGCATGAACAATCGTATCGACTGGATTTCTCGAGAAGGATGCGATTTTCTCCAAATTCTTGTCTATTGTGACACTCTCATTGTATTGCCCTGGACAGATGATAATCGAGTCTCCGCTGTTTGCAGCATCTACAGCTTCACTTATTGTATGATGATGGGTAATACCCTTAACACAAATACCTCTGTCCGGCTTGTAAACCACCCTTATCGGCTTGTTTGTCCCCATTATGGCATAAGTTCCACTGGAATTTTGAAGATCAACGTGTGTGAAGACGGCCTTATCAGCGGGATAAACAACATTTGGCCAGGAGTTAACGGGAAGTCTCCAGTTTCCATCCACGAAGTTGTAGAGTGCTAGAGTATCTTCAATAACCGAAGTTATATCTCTGTCTTCATAACTCAAAGTTAAATCAAGATATCCACCCTCACACACCGGATTGAGTTCCAGATAGACTCCAATATTTTGAATGTACTCAAGGCTGTCCAGAATGGGTTCTGCCTCAGCTATAGCATAGCAGTTTCCAACAAAACTAGCTTTAATATCATTTAGAGATACATTCCAGAAGAGTTCCCTTGATAAACTCTGAATTGAGACAAAATCCGATGCGTTAAGATGAATCGTTGTGAAGGCATTATCTTCAGTATTTTTGAGCTTTATACCTACCTTCGAGTCAATAACATTAATGTTCTCGAATTCATTATGAGAACTATTCTGGACTTTGATGCCCGTATTGGAGTTTGCTATCTCTACATCTCCAAATTCATTGTAATTCGAGGAGGTAAGATTAATCGCATCGAAGGTGTCGGAGGAAGCAATATTATGGAAATCACAATTAAAAGAATTTTCGAGGTTGATCGAGCTGTATTCGTGCGTGGACTCCAGATCTGACACCGATTGTCTCAAACTACCATTAACATATATCCCGTTTTTATTTCCAGAAGTCCTTATAGTTGAAAAAGAACTCTCATACCCGCCGATATCCTTAATCCCATACACGTTGTTCTCAGAGGTAAGATCGTAAACATTAGCGAAGGAGACATCATACAAAAACAGCCCTGAGCCTCCCTTTGAGTTATTTGAGAGTACAAGATTTCTCAGTGTGACTTGAGTAGAGTTAATTATCGTTATTTTTCCGAGATTACTAACATTTTCAGCCACGAGGGTACGGTTTGCTATCCAAATATTCTTCGCATTTACATAATGGAGATATGGTTCTCCGTTAACAGTATTTCCAATTATATCATTGTAATAGCTCTCGATCCCATTGAAGAAGATTCCCGACCCCATAGGATTAATTATTGAGTTGGAGATCAAAGTAAAGGTATTTTTAACGTTGCTGGAGAGTCTTATTCCATTCTCCTGGGGATTAATAATAGTGTTATTCGCGATCAGTAAATGTCCTGGGGATGTGTCTTTGGATGTTAAAGATTTTACCGCTATGGCTATTCCGTTGTCTGAGAATGTGTTATTATCGATCACATTACCTACGCTAACAGAAGGATATCCAAAATAATAGTAGATGCCGTAGGTTGAGTGGAGAATCTCATTATTACTTATCAAATTTCCTGTGCTTGGTTCAATAAAAGCGATTGCTTCAATCCCCTTTTCGGATGTATCTATCAGATTGTCCAAGATTGTTATATTCTTAGATATATACAGGGAAATACCCTTGCTCGAGAGTTCAATAACATTATTGCTTATAGTGATGTTGTTGCATTCCTGTTTAAAGAAAACGGGAGGTGAGAGATCAATCCCGATTTTGTGATGATAGAGTGAATTTCCATCGATGATGCTGTCCGTCACATTGACGAAAGTTATCCCATAGCGATATCCAGTGAAGGGTGTGAATGGAGTGAACCCTCCAATTCCTCCCGAGCCTTCAGAATTCAATGCATTATCCCAATCAAGGGTATTATTTCTAATTACAATGTTAGTGGCATCCTCAACAAAAATGATTCTTTCAGTTCCTCCATAGAACTTGAATCCTTCAACGGTTACATTGTCAGAAGTTATATTCATTCTACCAACTATCTCGGCGTTTGAGCCATAAGCTTCGAGTGTGAGAGGTTTATCAATCGCCAGAATTTCAGTATATCTTCCATCACAAACTACTATTGTGTCACCACCGCCTGCTGCATAAATCGCATCAGAAATATTGTTGAAATAAAGCGGTGCGGAAAGGCATGGAGTTGATGATGCTGGATAAACCACGAGATCCACTCGAGTAATGTTTACTAGAGTAAGAGGTAAATAATCCACGTTGTCATCGTTAAGGAAGTAACTCGAATCGCAGAAGCTATCTTGATCTGAATTTGGACATGTTTGACTGAATCCCGAATGATCGGTAGCCCAGTAGTTTCCACCAATTTCTGAACCACCAACTATATTCGTCCCATTCATTTTCGTTACATTCCAAGAATTGACATAAAACGTGTCTCCAAAGATTGCGTTGTTCTCATTCCTGAAGAAGTTGTCATAAATGGTATTGTTGCCCGAAGTTGAGAGCTTTATACCATAATTGTTGTCGGTTACAGTGTTTCTGTAAAGTGTATTGAAATCTGAGAGGTAAAGGTCAAATCCTATGGTGTTCAGGGTTAGAGTATTGTTAGACAGGATGTTTTCTGAGGATAGATCGATGTGTATTCCAAAGTAGTTTGAGTTGGCGTTGTTTAGATCGATGAGGTTGTTTATGCTTGAACCTGAGATACTAATTCCATTATAGTTGTCTTTTGCTAAGTTACCGATGACCGAATTGCCTGTAGAATTATAAAGGAAAATTCCGATATCGTTGAATTCTGCTGTGTTGTTTATTAATACGTTGTTCTCAGAGCTGTAAACCGAGATTCCATAATCATCATTCAAGGTTGCGGTGTTGTTTTTGATCGTATTATAGGTGCTATGAGAAGATAACGAGATTCCATCGTTACCATTCGAGCTTACGGTATTATCAACTGTGGTGATATAACTGGAATTATAAAGTCTGATTCCCGTTCCCAAATTTTCTATTGCAATATTATTTGTAATCAGACAATTCTGAGAGTTGCGCAAAACGATTCCATACATTGTGTTTGAGCTTACCGTATCGTTCTCAATTCTGCAGTCCTTTACATTTCTGTAATAAATTCCATCCCACCACCCAGTAACAGTCACATTCCTCACCGTCACATTTAAGGTATTGGAGGAGTAAATGGCTGAACTTCCCAAACTGTTAATTCCATCGATTATATGTCCGTTTCCGTCCAAAATTACATCGTTTGCGGTAATATTAACGCACTTGCTTGCTGAACTATCCAAGATATCATTCTGAAGGACATAGTAGCCAGGAGTATCGATAACTGTGCAAGAATAGATCCTAAAACCTTCGGCCTTTTTACCCTTCAGAGGGAGGTAATCTACATTTCCTAGAGAGAGAGTATAGCTTTCATCGCAAAAGCCGTCCAAGTTTGCATCAACACAAATCTGGCTGAAACCTGTGCCATCTGGTTTAGCCCAGTAGTTTCCGCCCAAATAACTTCCACCAATTATGTTAACCCCTTGGATTTTGCTGACATTCCATGTATTCGAACCTCCAACATTTGCGTTGACTGGGTTGTAGAAGTAGTTGTTGTAGATTAGATTGGAGAACGAAGAGGTTTGGGCTATGGTAATTCCGAAGTTGTTTAGGGTTACGGTATTGTTTGAGATGGTGTTGTTCCAATTGTTGTATCCCAAATAAATTCCGTAGAAGTTCGAGGTTGCTGTGTTGTTCGTAAAGGTGTTGTGACTTGAATAATCTAGCCAGAAACCTCCCTGTCCATTTGAGCTGGCAGTGTTGTTCTCTATTAGGCTGGAGATCAATGAAAGTACAAAACCATAATTCCCGTTTGAGTTAGCAGTATTGTTTGTTATGGTGGCACTACCCTCTACATAAATCCCCCTATAGTTCGAATTTGCGATATTATTTGATATTAAGCCACCAAGTTCTGAATAAAGCCCATAATTGGTATTGTAGCTCAGATTGCAGTTCAGAATGCTGTTATCAAGGGAATCTTCGATCCAGATTCCATCATAGTTAGAAATTGCGGAGACGTTGGAGATTATGTTGCTGTTGCTGGAATACACCAAATTCATTGCCTTTCCGTTTGAATGCAGAAAACTATTCGATATCGTGCAGTAACTTGAATTTAGGAGGCGTATCCCTTTACTAAACGATGAAACTTCGAGGTTTGTTACCCTTATATGATCAGAATTTGAGATGGAAATTCCTTGATTGTTACTCCCTGACGAGGTTGCACTTACATTCTCGATCCTTCCATCGCTTACATAAACAAAACCTATCCCCTTTTCTTTAACAACTAAATTTAGATCTTTCACAGTCACATTAGTTAAAGTTTCACCGGCATAAACGAAAACAGCATAACCGCTGGATTGCAAAGTTATTGTATGATTGTTTCCATCGAAGTTCACATCGCTAGAGTTAATATAAATACAGTTCGGGGAGGAGGTGGTGATGTCAGAGATAAGGGAGTAAACTCCTGGCTGACTTATAATGGTGCAGTCACCAACATTTCCCGGTGGCAGTACGGTTTGATTGACCGAAAGCATAGGATAGTAGTCTAAAGAAGATATTAACCACGGGCCATTTTGTGGGATGTCATAGGGAACATCACCGATTCCATCGTTGTTTGAATCGATTCCTGAATAATCATCCCAGTAGTTGCCCGTGAAATTGTAGTATTGGGAGTTGCTAAAGTTGTAGTACATCCTCTCAGTCGAATTCCAGTGGTTGTTGCCAGAGTCATCGACGGCATTCTGGAAGTTGTTGGTGAAGTTGTTGAGGTAGATCGTGTTATTATAAGAGAGAGGATAGATTATACCAATCGATTCGAATTGGGTGTATCCCCAACCCTTAATGTGTATCCCATATAAACTGTTTGAAATAAAGTTGTTTCTAATCGTGTTATTGAGGGAGCTTGAAACTATCTCTATCCCTACTGAGTTACCACTAAGGCTGTTGTTCTCCACAACAGAATTACTTGTTCCATAGAAGAGAACTCCATGACTGGCTTTATTTAGTACTGAATCTCTCACAACAATGTCGTTGCAGTTTACGCAAAAAACAGCTCCAGCGTTGGAGGCTGAGTTAATCTCTACACCAGATTCACCTATAAGGTAATAAAGCTTCTTGCCATCCATCAGATTTGACGTGTCTATGTCATGCACTATGTCTGAAACATCTTGCCAATCCTCAATCCAGAAGCCATGGGTATTTCCATTCATTAAATTGTTTCTAAGCGTTGTGTTTGAGGCATATTCGAAATAGATACCATATTCGTTGTTTTCAACCGAATTTCCAATTAAAGAGCAAGAATCCGAATCGTAAAGCTTGATTCCGTACATACTATTATCAAAGGAGTGACACTCTACTATGGTTATATTGTACGAAGAATCGAGGTAGATCCCACCTCTACCCGAGTTTCCCGTCACATTAAATATCTCAGAGTCGCTTAAGTATTCGAATCTCACACCGTAATACCAATCTGTCACCGTAACGTTCTTAACAGAAATATTGGAGAGAGAAGATGAATACCCCTCTGCGTAGATGCCATAGATGCCATTAACATCTCCACCATTTATTGCATGACCATTTCCCTCAAGGGTAACATCACTTGATTCTATCTTTATGCAATGATCGTTTCCTGCAGAAGATATGTCTTGGCTAAGGATATAAACACCGGGAGAATTTATAATCGTGCAAGAATCTACTAGAACTCCAGATGGCTGAACAAGCGTTAATGGAAGGAAATCTATGTTTTCAGAAGCTAAAGTAAGGCTAGAATCGCAGATTCCATCTCCATCGCTATCACTGCATGTCTGGCTGAAACCAGTGCCATCTGGCTTAGCCCAGTAGTTTCCGCCCAAATAACTTCCACCAGCTATATTTGTTCCCAATTGCTTGGTTGTATTCCAAGTGTTTGGATACGCTGCAGAAATCTCGAAGTTGTCTATGTTGTTGAAATAGTTGTTAAAAATGAAATTATCCTGTGAATCGTAGATGTAGATCCCATAATTTGTATTGGAATCTATAGTGTTGTTTACTATCGTGTTACCCTTCGAATGGTCATATAGCATAATTCCTTCCGAATTCTCATTTATCGTACTATCAGTCAGGTTGTTGCTTTCACTTCCTTCAAAATAAATCCCATAATTATCATTCAAAACGGCAGTATTATTCTCAATTGTGTTGTTAGACGCATAGTATAGCCATATTCCGTGAGTGCTAAGGCTAGCCGTGTTATCAATTACCGTGTTATTGTCAGACGTATCCAGAGTAATCGCTCCATCTCCATTGCAGTGTCTAACTTTATTCGCTATCACGATATTGAAATTGGAATTGAAAAGGTAAATTCCATAAGCTGATGTCGAATTTACTGTGTTGTTTTCTATTCGCCCATTATCAACAAAATCATAAGAAATCCCATAACTCCAATCTGAAAGGACAAAGTTCTTCACAGTCACATTAGTTACCATTGAAGTTGAGTTATAAACCCGAATACCAAAATGACTACCGATCCCGTCAACTACATGCCCTCTACCATCCAAAATAACATCACTGGAAGTTATTCCTATACAGTTGGAATCTGCATCGATTATATCTTGAGTAAGAACATAAACGCCAGGAGAGTCTATAACCGTGCACGAATCTATTTCACCTCCCGATGGTGGTTGTGTGGTCTCAGCAGCAACCTTAATAACCCATACATCACTACCTCCGGCATCGTAGGATTGAGTAGATCCACTAATTATGTACCCACCGTCTGACGTTTGCTGTACTGAACTTGCCTTATCCCAACCAGCCCCTCCGAATGTTTTATTCCATTCTTCATTAGGCGCTTCATTAGCATCCGCAAAAGGTATAAGGGTAAATAAGCAACAGACGAGCAAAAATAATAGAACGTATTTTAATCCCAAACTCATGTTATCAACTCCTACCATTCCGATAGGTTAACAAACCGTTAAACACAGCATTTGGTTTAATTGCTCGGTTTGCTAGATGATTATTCAGCTCAGTACACCCCGAATTAGGAAAAGAGAACAATTCAAGGACTACAAGAGTATAGAGTTCACTCTCTCGAGGCTCCATGCCACTAATACAAGGAGACATTTTACCCCCTTTTAATCAGGCGTTGTTATCAGAGTAGAATAGACTAGGTTGCCTGATAAGAAAAGTCAACAATTAAAAATTTAAATTTTTCGTTGTAAATTTTATCTTGATAATTATTATTAGGATGCTAAATAATGCCATCCCAAACTATAACTTCCCCTTATAATATTTTGTCGCAGGACATCCCAAACACCTTTCATGCTCGTATCTCTTACAGGTACCGCAATGAACACCACATGGAGCATATTCAAGAGTTTTTTCCGGTACAACGTTGATGTCCAAGAAGCCATCATACTTTATTTCTTGAATTGGGTAAAGTTCGAATCTTCTAACACCTTCCTGGCTTCTGAGAGAACATTTTTCCAAACTTACACTCTCTAAGGAATGGTAATCTTCAGCAAAAATCAATGC
>QMZD01000003.1 GCA_003662985.1 Archaeoglobales archaeon
ACTCCCATTCCAAGTCCAACTCCCTCACCAACACCGACACCAACTCCAACACCTCCTCCAACTCCTCCTCCAACCGGTACGGCAAAATACGTTGGAAGCTACTTCGAAGCAGAAAGAGGAGTTGTGCTAACCCCTGAACAACTTCCTGAGGGTTCAATACTCCCACAAAAATGAAGAAGAGCAATCTGCCCCTGATACTGAGCATAATCAGCTTCATCCTGGTTTTTGACCTATTTTACACCCTCACGCCCTACCCTATAAAGATAACAGCCGACGATGTTACAATCTTCTCTCCAAGCTGCTATGCTGCTTCTGGCGATGAGCCTCACAAGCTTGTTGCAAAGCTCTCCTACTGGAATGGGTACGAGGTTATAGAATACTGGTACTACTGGCCCTACGATGGAAACCAGCCGGTTGATGATTGGGAGCCTGTTATACTGCTTATAAAGAATAACACGGTTGAGGCCGTGGCCGTAAGAATCCACTACAACTGGAGAGTGAGTTACTCATTCCCGCTAGAGGGTGTTAAGCCGATTGTAAGCTTCAGCCAGCTTTACCACACCCCTCTTCTCACGAAGCTGGAAGGATATGAGAGGGTTTTAATCTATCCAACTTCTGGTCCAATACCAGAAGATGTAAACTACTGGTGGGTTTTTGGTCTCTCCCTTCCCGTCTACTCGGCTATTACAAATGCCCTGTTTTATGGTTTAATCTCAGCCGCTGTGGTTTTCCTAATCTCCAGAAAAATCGCCTGAGGTGGTTTCTATGCTGGATTTGACCAAAAAAATTTCAACCAAGGGGTTATTCGCGACTAGGGTCATAAGGAGATGTATCCGCATTATATACAAGGTTGAGTTTACAACCTTAGATTACCTGACAAAGGAGTTGGAGAAAACTGGCATACTTATAAAACCAAAGCAACTAGGCCAGGTTCTTTCGGTGGCCGTAAGAGAGGGATTCATAAACAAGTACCAAATCTCAAACTACCGGATTGATGATCACTGTGGCAACAAAATATTCTACTGCAAGAGGGGAATGACAAAAGACGACCTGAAACAAAAACTTGGAATTAAAAACTTAGAGAGAAAATGCAAACTGTGTGGGCGTTCAATCAGCAAAGGATTTACCATCTGCGACGCATGCTGGAAAAAGGCAGAAAAAATTGCAAATGGATTTATGCCCTTCCCGGATCCTGAGCTTGTTGAAGAGTGGAGAAGATTTTTTGAAAAGGATAAAAAGGCCAAAAAAATAAATAATATTAGGGAGATGGAAAAATATGTACTTCCCGTCCAATGAGACGGCTCAGCTGATCAACATCCTCAGTTTAGGCTCTTATAACGATTTAAACAGCCTAATATCCACCACAGAAACCAACACAGCTGCTACCGTTTTTGCCTGGGTTTTAACCGTACTAAAATGGGGCATGGCGGCCTTTGCAATCTTCTCAATCCTCAGATATGTTCTCGACAAACTTGGCTTCACTCCGGTTATGGCCGTAATACTAACCGCCATTGCAATGGTTGGAATCTTTGCCTTCTACAACACCCCCTGGAACGATGCATCAATAGTTCAATCTAAAGTTAGCGGCTTCATGCATGCAATGAACAACACGGCGGTAAACTACACTCCCTCTCTCATCCAGCCAATTATTGCAGCGATGACGGGTCCAATTTCTGCGGTGAATTCCTCCATTGGATACCTAAACAGCTCCCTCCCTTCAAACCTGACGGTTCCAACAATCCAGGGGAGGAGTATCGCCTCAACAACCGTGAACACATCCTGGATTGCCTGGGCAATCTTCATCGCAATTGTTGCACTGGCCATTTACATAATCTCAAGGTTCAACAGGCTAATTGCGGGAATTGTGGCTGTTGTACTCTTCATGGTTGCCTTAAGCATCCCGGATGATTTAATCGCCTCCGTGATTACCATTATCGTATGTGCCGGGCTTGCCTATGTGCTGTTCAGGCATGTGAAGATTCTCTCTGCCTATCCTATTGCGATTGCAATTCTAACGCTGGCATACATGATCCAGCCTCCTCAGGCTGTTCTCATTTTGATGCTGATTGCTGTTTTCATAATCTCCCTCCTACCGTTCTTCTACGGTGTTGGAGCTTTACTCTACGGAGTGGGGGAGATTGTGGAGTCTAGAGAGAGGTTTGGGATGAAAAAGAAGCCGAAGAAAGTCATAGAGGAGTATGCCGGAGAGTGGGACCCTGTGATGATCGCATTAGTGCTTACGCTATTCTTCACCGGGGTGATTGTCCTCTTTGGAGCGAGCCTCTCAGGGTTTGGGATATTTTTGACGAACACCGTTGCACTACTAAGGAGATGAGGTGGTAAACATGCTCGAGTATTTGGTAATCTTTGGGGCCGTTTTGGTTACTGCAGATGTTCTAAGCGAGGCACTCGACGATTTAAAACGGGGAAAAAGAAACATATTCTTGGTAAAGTCTTTCTTTGTGGCAATGATGGTTGGCCTAATTGGGGCAATCATAAGGGGGTTGTTTTGATGGATTTGAGCGATCTTATCTCAGAACTTGAGAAGATAAATAAAGAGGTTGAGAAGCTGAACAAAAACATTAGAATGGCGGTGAAGGTGTATATCGCCTTCTGGCTCATTGCCTGGTTTGCGTTTGTGCTTTTCTGGGTTTGGAGATATACCACAGGTCAGTAGGTCAGTGATCTACTCAGGCCATAGACGATACAATAGATATAGCATAGAAGAAATTGATTATAGTGTGTGCAACCAACCCTGGAAGGATCGACTTGTGTCTCAAATCAACCATTGAAGCGGCGAACCCGAATGCAAACACAATCATCAGAGGGATAAGTTCCTTATGGTAAACAGCACCGTGAAAAACGGCAAAAACAAACCCGCTGACAAACGCACCCTGGACGCAACCAATATCCTCGGCAACGCTCGATGTTATAAATCCCCTGAAGAATAATTCTTCTATATTTGGCACTAGAAAGGCTGTAAGAACCAGCGAAGCGACCGGCATCCCCTCAATCTGCAAAACCTGGAAAACCTGCATCCCCTGCCCTACGAAACCAAGCAGGACGAAAGGAGTGGCGAGAGCTACCCCCTCCAAAATCTGGTCATCGTAATTGCCAAATCCCCAGAGCATACATCCGGTGACGTCCGTTATATAGGGGTCAACATACTCCACCAAATAAACCGTAAAGCTTATAGCAGCAAATAAAACGTAGATTATTCCAACAGTTGACCACTCCGGAACGTTGACGGCAATCCACAGCATGCCGAAGGTTGTGACCATATACCACCAGAAGAAGGCTTTTCTGAACGGTTGTCTTGCCGATAGGGTTCCTTCGGGCATCTCTGCAAACCAGAAATAATCGTAAGCAGGTGGCGTCTTGTCCACCATGTACTGTTCTCTTCTCCTCATGGCCGCCTTTATCTGCATCGCTGTCACTATAAACGCAAAGACTACAACTCCAACCAAGATGAACTCTTCAAAACATATCAAGGCGTCATCTCCTCCAGTTTTGTTATGAATTGATTGATGACCAATGAAATTAAAGTGTAAATCAACAACCACTGAAGAAGGAGAATTACAACATCAACATTAAAGTAATAATAATAGACAATCAGAAGGATGAAACCAAGGGCAAAGCAAGTCTTCTCGGCAATTTCAAACCTTCCCGTCAGGATTATCCTTATTATTGGAACCACGAAGAAGGAAGTTAGGAGGATACCCATAACAGTGTCGAGGATGAAGGAGATGAATTCCTCTCGGTCCATCAGCACAATCAGCAGCAGGTAGCATATTGTTCCTATTACTATCCCTCTCCAAGGATCTTTCCTGTAAGTCATATCACTTGAACAGTCTAATTGCACCAATCAGTAAAGCCACAGCTCCAATTGCAGCAATGCTGTATCCGATGACGCTCGTTATGGTTATGCTTGCTGTTGGTGCACACATATAGCTTGCACGGTAATAGTCATAAGCAAGCACGAATCCTTCCTCGTCGTAGGCTGTTATGTGGTAAAACACCCCACGCTCACCGCAAACGTCTTCTGCTGCCCAGTCTGGCGCTGTTTGACTGTGCTCAAAGAATCCCTGGGCATCAGCATACTCCCATGCATTCCACTCGGGGTGTTCCGGGTTCTGGATTACGAATTCGAAGTAAATCGCCGGCCCCCAGTCAACAGGATTTCCGTTTTCGGGTATATAACCCCAGCAACGCACATCATCGTAGGAATACACAGGAGCATAGTCTTTAGCGTCGTAGGTCGTGGTCTGCCCGTTGTGGGTGACTTCCGTCTTCAGTGAGACGAACCAGAAGTCGGCCAGCCTAACTTCTGTGCCTGTAGAAAGTCTCGTTGTCACGTCTGAAGTCTCATACACATCACTAACCTTAACGAAAACACCCCTCGTGTTCTTTAAATCAGCCGGCTTCTCTCCAAACTTGTCAGCTGTAACATGTCCACTGCAGGTGAATGGAATCTCGACAGTGTTCATTCCCTTAACTAGTTGTACGGTTTGTCTAGCAAGAACCTTATCCGGCCAGTTTACCAGGTCTTGAACTACCTCAACCGTTACAGTTGTTGGCTCGTCTGAGTAGATGTAAAGCTCCACGGTGTATGGAACGTTCATCACGACTGTAGTTGTCTCATAAACCCCCTTCTGCTTCCATTTTACAGCATGCAACACTGGAGAAGCTGATGCTGTCTGTGCAAGAAGAACCAATGCCAGGACAATTCCTACGATCCAGATCCTTTTTTCGCTTAACATGTATTAAGCACCTCCTTTACATTTACTTCATCACGATTTTATAATTATTACCAACGCTATTGCGGAAACTATTATAACAATTACGGCGAACAGCTGCTCATTCGTCAATCCCTGCTCAGGCGGTGGGATGATTGGAGGTATTGTCGGTGCTGGGGTTGGTGTTGGGCTTGGTTGAGGAGTGGGGGTCGGTAGCTGGCCAGGCGGAGTGTATAACTCTATTCTAAAGTTCTTACTGCTCCACTGGCTGTTTGTGAAGCTTATCTCACCATTTGGTGGTGCGGCAACATAGCTGAAACCACCCCACTTCTGTCCGTCCCAGTATCTCCCATCGCTTCTCTTTATTGTATAGGTCTTCCCAGGTTGCAACCCGCCTATCGTGAAGGTGACCGTCTCGCCGGAGGGTGCGGATGCTGTGAATCTGATTTCTGAGCTTGTGAGCTTGGATAAGGTAACATTAACCGAGTTTGTTGAAGGTATCACTGAGAAGTTGAACCCGCCGAAGTCAACGTGGTCGTCGTAGATGTCTATGTAGCTGAATGTGAAGGTCGTTGAGAAGAAGAACGTGGTGTTAACGGCTAATGGCGAAATGCTGGTGTTCTGGTTTACCGTTATGTCAGCGGATGCGGTGGCTAAGGCTAAAATAAAGAGAAGTAAGGTCGCTGTAATCAGAGTTATCCTTGCCTTCATCGGTCACCTCCTCTACTTCGCTACCCATGCCGTGCCATTATAGATATAGAGGGTATTCGTTGCCGCATCGAAGTAGGCATCTCCAGTCTGTGGTGAGCTTGGTGCTGAGGTCGGGAAGTCGAATTGAGAAGTGTAGTGGTAGCCAGCATTATTTTTGAAGAAGTTGCCACCGCTATCATAAATCGTTACACCGCTTTCTATGTCATTGCCATAAATTCTATTGCCAGAGGTATCTAAAGAAAGCCCCTTATCCTCTATCTTACTATTATATAAATCTAAAGTTCCTCCATTTACATGAATTGCATAGTTATTGAATAATCCATGGAAATAACTATTCACCACAGACACATAGCCACCGTTAATCCTCAATCCATAGTTCGATGGCGATGATAAAGAGGGGCTTACCTCAATATTGCTTATAAATACAGTACCAGAGTCCACTTTTATAGCGAAAAATCCAGTAGAATTTATAAACTTAGAATTAGATATCACTGCACCACCGTTTATTGTAAGTAAAGTGTCCCCTGATGTGCCATCGAATATACAATTAGTGACTATTTGAAAAGAGTTACTTAAAAAACTAAACTTAGTTGAATTTTTTACAATGATACCATCAAAGATAATATTCACTGATTTTGTACTAGTACCAAAACCAGCAGAGTTGGATAAGAATATATTTCTGAAAATAACATCATGTGCATAGCCTTCAGTAATGTGCCCATGTGCAGTAATCGCATAGAGTGGCGAAGTACCTCCTGCTAAGACATTCGAAATGTATCCATCTTCAACAATTACCTTGTTCGCTCCATTCTCAACCTCAACCCCTCTGTCGCAATTGTTGATATAAAAGTCTCTGACAGTAATGTTTCTTGAATTGTGTGTGATATGTATTGCAGAAGACCATCCATCAGTCACATTTAAAATATTGAGTATTCTTACACTCTCTACTATGACGTTTTCTTTATTATTTATTTCTACGATCCCTGATGGGCCAGGATCGCCACCATCAAATGTCAAGTCACCTATATAATTATTATTCCCCGCCAGCAATTGATTACCAGATGTGAAACTCAACACAGTACAAAAACTATCTTCTCCAACAAATGCAATATTATCGTTTAGGTTGAGATTACTACCTAAGTTGTTGTATACACCACATTTAAGAAGAACGGTTCCATTACTTATAGTATCAATCGTAGTTTGTATAACACTAGCAGAATCAGTTCCCTTCGCCAGAACAGTCCCGTTATACCACCTCGCCACCGTATAGCTCCCTTCCTTGCTGACTATCACCGTAGCAGCAGAGGTGGGAGCATCCCCCGCTGAGAAGTTCCACGTCACCTGCGGAGAGGTAAGCTTGGTGACATTGATCTCTTGTGTTTCTAAGTCAAACAGTAAGTCACCATTGTATGTGATTTGTTTATCGATGTGCACAACCGAGCTTGCTGCTATCGCTATCCCCGCTAAAACCACCAATCCTACCAAAACCCATAATTTTCCTATTCTCATCCCCATTCTTATTCACCTCTGCCACTTCGCTTAATAGTGCTTATGCGATTCATTCTTCACACCTCGGAAGCCTATTTAGCATTTCTTGTATCCTTAATATTTTTTGTAATATATCATACCTTTCTTCTTCAAGATACTCTACGTCTCCATATAGATCCCACAACTCATCCTCTAGGCGTTCCAAATCTTTCTTAGGTATACACACACAGGGCTCTTTTTCGGCCTTGGTTTCAGATTTTCCTTTCCACCACTTCATGACGCCCACCTCACAATTCCATAAATCAAACCGGTTCCAATCCCTAATAAAGCTATCGCATAACCTGTTACGCTTGTTATGGTGATTGTGGCCTCTATATCACAAGTATAAGTGGCGGTGAATTCCTTGTAAACATTTCCATTATCAGCCGACGCTGTATAGTACAATCCCTGTCCCCCGCACATGCTGTAAACCGCCCAGTTTGGTGCAGTCGTGTTCGCTACAGAATCTCCCAACGAGTTGGTATAGATTACTTTGTCATCATAGTCCTCATAATTGTCAATAACAAAGTCCCAGTATACAGGCTCATTGACTGCCGGACTACCATCTCTATAAAGCTTAACCCAGCACTCAACCTGATCGCCAGGTTTTACATCCGGATATCCCCCATAATATACCTGCACTCCGTTTATCTTCATCGCAGCATACATCGTATAGGCCAGGAGCTTTACTTCTAAACCTTTGTCAAATCTCTCTTGAATCGCAAGCGATGGAGAGCTACCAGTCCTGACATACACTCCCCTGTTGTTTGCAAGAACCGGTGGGAGAAGGTTTGGATCCGGGCGGGGAATTGTTATGTCTCCCTTTACCATGAATGTAACGTTAACTCTGTTCTCTCCAGGAATCAAAACAACATCTTTCTTTCCCAAAACCTGATCCGGCCAGTTTTTGGTGTCGAGCATTACCTCAACACTCGTCTTCTCCTGCCTGTCAGAATAGATTACAGTCCTTGCTTCGCACAAAACATTAATCGGAATCTCATCAGCCCTTCTATCGTTGCAGTAAAACTCAACAGATTTTATAACAGAAGTTGCAGAAACCGGAAAAATGAGTGCATAACCAACAAAACCAAGAATAAAAAAGATGAATAAAGCTTTAAAGCTCACAAGGGGCATCCTTCCAGCCCCTTCTGCGTTATCCTGTAGCGGTACATGTCCTGGGCTCGGTTCTCCGTAGGGGCAACTACCCTTTCCTCTTCCACACACCCCCTCGCAATGAGGTTCTTTTCCTTCTCCTTCAGGTGGTAATACACCGTGTACCATTGTCTTCCCAGCTCCCTCTGGATTTGCCTCATCGAGCGTGGCTTTCCGTCGCTGAGGAGTTCCAAGATGTCGCCTTCCACACTGCCCCAAATCCTAACCATCTTCAGAAAACTCCAGATTTGGCCTCTTTCTCCAACCCCTTCTCTATGAACTCTTTAACATCCTCTGAGAGCTTGTACTCCTTCTTCACTCCATCATATCCAAGCTGATCCATACAGTAATCCATGAATCCGTAGACGTCCTTCCTTGTATCTATCAGGCCAGCATCCTCGGCCTTATCCAGCAAAGATGCACAGACGCGAAATGCAACCATCCTCTTCACATAGCCCTCAGGGATGCCCGATGTTTTCACCCTCTTGGCATCCCTAACGCTCGAGAAGGATCTCGGGCCTCCGCTGGCATTCTCAATAAGAATGGTCTGGCACTTGTACTCCTGGTCATCCGAGAGGGTACCAATGACCCCCTCGCTCCATAGAATCAGCTCATCATCAATTTTATAACCATGGCACAGCCTAAAGGCTTTATTTGCGTCTGTTACTAATCCCATGAAAATTTAAAAAAATTTACTCCCTCTTTTTGGCAGTGCCCATCTCAATTGACTTCCTTCTCATGCAAGAAACAAACGCCATTCCCTTCTTGCCCTTGCAAGCCCTTGCAACCTTTGCGTTCTGTCCGACATAGCTTTGGAGATGTGGCGGCACCTCACCCTCCGGGAAAGACTCGGGTTTTATAACAACCTTCCCAGGAGATGTCGAAATCCCATATACAGAATACCCCTCGTGGTCTAGAGCCAGCAACTGGTCCATATCTATATTCAACTTCACTTCTTCCACCTCCTACAGTTTTAATGAATCTATCACGACACAAATATAAAAATATTGCTGGAAGAATTTCCACATTTGGGAATTATACCACTTATGGATATTTTCCCATAATTTTAAATACTTGTAGGAAAAATAGCATTTATGCGGTTAAGGAGGGCTTGGATTGTTCTTATTGTGCTGGGGCTTTTCGCCCTCATGATTACACCGGCAATGGCCCAGGTGAGCATTTCTCCCGTTCTGGTGGACAAGTCAATAAGCGATGATTATTACGTTAGTATTAGGATTACAAACGAGAACCCTGCAAGCCTCGACGTTACAGTAGAAAAGTCCAGCTCAATATCTTCGTGGGTTGATGTTAGTCCCGAGAGCATTACAATTCCCGCAAACTCTTCTGCAAACGTTACACTGCATCTGAAGCCAAACACCTACAGCGGGAGGCTTTACTACTTCTGGACCTACACCCACAATAATGTAACTCACCAGGGTGTAATCGAGCAACCCGTGTCGGTTACCGTTGTTTACAAGGATGTTGAGGTTTACCCAAAGACCATAAGGGAGGATGTAATCAAGGGCGAGCTCAAGACTGTATACGTCATCCTCACGAATAAGAATGCCGTTGATGTTGATGTGAGCGTCGACTGGAAGGGAGATGTTATCAAGGATGTGAGCGACTACACCTTCACAATAGAGGCAGACTCAAGCAAAACGCTTGAGGTGAAGCTAAACGGTGTCGATGGGAGGGGAACAATAACCTACGAGTTTGAATACCCGGATGAGGAGAGAAAATATGAGCAGGATGTGTATGTCTACACTTACGAGTCTGCACATGTTAAAGACTTAGAGGAGCAAATAGATCAACTGAAGAAGGAGAACCAGGATTTGAAGAGTCAAATTGACCAGCTTAAGAAGGAAAATCAGGATTTGAAGTTTATGGGTGAGCTTCCCTCAGAGATTAAAATCGAAAACGATAAGGCCTATGCGAACAAGGAGTTCAGGGTCAAAGTCAGCGGGAAAAAGGGCAACTCTTGGATTGCCCTTGATAAGGTTCCCGTTGGTTTCGAGGATTATGTTAAGTTCACCGACTCCAGTGGGGTCGTTTACTTCACGCCCAAAACAGCCGGGCAGCACTCCATCAAGGTATACGACAGGTTCGGCAACATAAAAAGGGAGAAGATAATTGAGGTGCAAAAATCAAACATAACGCTCAACCTTCCAGACTTTAGCGTTGGGAAAAAGGCCATAATAACTCTTCCAGAGCCCGGAACCGTAACCATATATAGAGACGGGCACAAGATTGTCACCCTGGAGGGGAGGGATAAGTACAACTTCACGGTTGACATGCCGGGAGATTATGATGTTGTTTACTCCTCCCCATCCTATGTGGGAAAGGGGAGCTTCATGGCCAAGGGGAAGGTTAGAATTAGCGCCACAATAAACGGCGTGCAGGTTAAATCCGGGGCAAAGGTACCACCAGGTTCAACGATTCAAATCGGTTTTGTCTACGCCAGTGGTAAGCCGGCAAAGGGTGTTGTTGCAGAGATAAGTATGCCTGCAACGGCCTATGGGATAGATGAGAAGTGGGCAGTTCTGTTTGCCCTATTCAGCAGCAACCAGAGGTTTTCCCCTCCCTACAACATAGTAACTACCAAAGAAGTTGACGGATCCATGACTCTGGTAATTCCGGAGAAGGCGAGCGGTGTTTTGAGGATCAAGCTCCAGAGTGATGATTATATAACGAGTGATGAGTTTACCCTGTTTATCGAACCAAAGGGGATTGATTGGTTCTACTACATTGGATTGAGTGCTTTGAGCGGGTTTATAATCTTCATGGCCATGCTTTACAAAGACTACAGGGGGATAAAGACCAAGCTGAAGAAAATAAGGAGGAGGAAGAAGGGCTATGGCCCGCCAACCTAACAGCCAACCTAATAGGCAAAAAAAAGAGCCCGGGTTGTGGACCGGAGTGGTAGACTCCCGGGGAAGAATATACGTCAGAAAGGTTGGCCTTTGCGATGGAGAGAGGGTCGTCTTCATAGAACACATGGGAAATGTGTTTATAAGCAGGGACTACAACATAATCGGCAAGGGAACCGTAAACGATGGGAGGCTGTTCCTCAGCAAAAAGGTGAGGGAGAAGCTCAATCTCAACCCTGGAGATACGTTTGCGATAATCAAAGAGAAGGAGATAAACTCCACTCACTCTGCCAATTTGAGGCTTGCCAAGGTTGTTGGTATTCGTGAAGAGTGAAGATAAAAGGGTGATGCGATGAGGCTCTTTGCCAAGGGGATTGATGATGATGAGAAGGAGATGATCGATCTGGCCAAGAAGTGGTGTAAGGCATTAACAAAGCTCCCCGAGGCTGGACTTGGCATTCTCATAAGGGCCAATGGCCAGTTCGGTGGTATAATCTACAAGTCTGAGAGAAAGGTTGTGGATGGCGTATATAGGCAATCAATACACCTAGTAAGGCCGGATGGAAGTTTAGCATCCGAATATTTAGATTACATGCCGGATCCAAACGGAGAGCCTGAGGATTGTCAACCCTTTCACCTAGATGCTCCCTTCATTTTGACTTCTAGAAACAGCCCCGGAATTGATGATGACCCGAGCAACTTCACCTGGCTGATCCTGGGCCACAGGGCCTCCCACCTAATGAGACTCAGGGATGATCTAATAAGGTCGCAGAACGAGATTCAGGATTTGAACCACAAACTCGAGATGGCAAGGCTAACCGTTGAAAGGCAGAAGAGTGAAATTAATGCTCTATCTGAGAAGGTTAGGATCCTGGAGGAGGATGTTGATCG
Source organism: Archaeoglobales archaeon (assembly GCA_003662985.1). GTDB lineage: Archaea > Halobacteriota > Archaeoglobi > Archaeoglobales > Archaeoglobaceae > Archaeoglobus_A. Next base: position 11,885 of record QMZD01000003.1, read on the forward strand.
CCTCTCTAGGGAGAACAACATCTTAAAGGAGTCAATTGCCCAGCTCGAGATGATTGCAAAGGAGCAAATGTTCCGCGGGTATTCTGCCGAAAAAGGATTGGAGCTTGCTCTCAAGAGGGCCGAGCAGGTTGGAGCGAGTCAGGTTATGGGTGTGAGGGAGAAGCTCAACGAAGTGCTGGAGATGCACAAGGAAATTGGAGAGAAGACCCTTGCAATGAGTGGCGGACTGGAAATCTCCCGCAGCCTGGAGGAGGTTTTAAGAAGAGTTGAGGACCTCGGCAACAGACTCAACGTTTTACAGAGCAGGATTGAAAAGCAGGTTGGGCCTATAAAAGCCAAGGAAGAGGAGAGTGAGTGAAAATGCCGGCCGTTCCAACTCCTTCCGAGCCTAGGGTTGAGCTCGAGAACTTTCTTGACCATAGGAGGAGTTTGGCCGAGCTTATTGAGGCAATAAACCTTGGCGACTGGATGCTTGCCTTAACAAAGGCCAAGGAGTGGAGATCTAAAATCGAGAGCCTTCTCCTTACTCAATTCTCCGAGCCCAACAAAGTAGCCAGGGAGTTTGAGAGCCTCTACATTAAGATTATAAGGAGAATGCCACACGATATCAAGTGCAGGGAAATTAGAGAGTCCATCGCATTAATTTTGGACAAGGTTAGCGAGTATGGGCTTTCAATGGGGAAACCCAAACAATCGTATAAGGTTCCAAAAACCCTCGAGAATCTTGTCAGGGTGATTGACCTACACCTTGGTAGAATTTTCAGCCTTGGGCCGATGAGCAAGGAGTATGCCAATCAGATTGATAACATCAAAACCTACCTGACGGCTTTGGAGGAGCAGATTAAAATCATCCAAGATGAGGATCCAAAATTAATGGGCCTCGCCGAGCTCTGCTTGAGTGAAATTGCCAACGCTCGCAATCAGCTCAATGCATTTCTTCTGTCAAAACAAAGCAACAAGGATATAGGCGAGAGTTTCAAGAAGCTAATGGATCAGGTCGGAAAGCTATCTAGAGCTTTGGAGAGTGATGAGAGGCGCAGGGTGATATATGAGGTCTTCGAGGAGCAGTACGATGTCGATCTCCCAGCCCAACCAAAACCGGTTGAGCTCGAAGAGGGTGAGGTTGTTCTACCACCAAAGGAACCCATTGAGGGGTTCGACTGGGTTGATGCAGAGTGGGAACAGATTCTAACCCATCCTAAAGTTATTTTAATAATTGGGCACCGAGGTGAAGGAAAAAGCAGTGCTGGGTGGAGTATACTGGAGTATTATGCTAGAAAATATGGACTGAGGGCTTATCTAGTGAATATGAAGAGGAGACCAATCCCGGACCATAAACGAGCTCTTTTACCAGACTGGATAACAATAATTAATGATCCCGATGATGCTCCTCCAAGGAGTGTGATATTTTTAGATGAGGTTTACATGCGCTACCACGCTCGAACCACGGCAAGAAGCGACGCCCCAGAGATGGATAAGGTCCTCGAACTTAGTAGGCAAAACGAGCAGACTTTCATCTACGTTGCTCAAGAGTCTAGGAAGATTGATCCCAATATATTTAGTAGTATTGATATCCTTTTAATTAAGAGACCAACAGAGTGGAGGGCCAAAAGTGAGAGGGAGGAGGTTAGAGAGATTGTATCAAAAGCCCTCGAGGAGTTTAAGAAGGTTGATAACCCGAAGAAGTATGTATTTGTACAATCTCACGATCCCTACATCCAAAAGCTCAAAAGGATAGGGCTTGCATCCTTCTGGAGCGAGGAGCTAAGTAGATTTTACGAGGGGTGGTAGCTTGCTCGTGGTTGTAAACCCACACGAATTCGAGTTTCACTATAAAACCTTCTGTCCCTACTGCAAACGAACCGAGAGGTATCTGCTTAACCCGCTTGAGCTTAAGGGGATAATCCGCCTGGTGAGGGTAAACATAGATTTGATGCCCAACATTGGCCTAATAAATGAAAACATCAGGTTCTCTCGCTATACCGGCCTCGGAGATAAATCGGCCCCAATATTGATTGACAGAAAATGTGGGCTGTACTTCATTCCAATGCAATCAAAAGGCGAGAAAGAGGATGTGAAGAAGGCAATCCAGGAGCTGGCCGACAGCCTCCTGTTTCACCTCTTTAAGAGCGTTAGGGTCAGAGATGGGAGTGGTGTCAGGTTTCTAAGGCCAGAGGATGTTAAGGATCCTCTGATAATGGAGGCCTGGGGAATGAGCTATGATCTCTGAGAGGTGGTAAAATGGCCGAGTACTACATAGTCCCGAGGCCCGGATACAGGGAGGAGGACATCTTCAACCTAGGCTTCAACCACAAGACGGTGAAGATTGTCAAGATCGTGGATGGGATGGAAGTCGAGAGCCACGTTTACGACGAGATCAACGCTAAAAGGTGGAGGGCCCGCCCTCACCCGGTCTTCTTCAAGAGAAAGGGATGGGTTGAGATGGAGAGCAGGATCGTAACCTTCCCAGACATTTTCTTCGAGGGGTTCATCTCAGTCGGGTGGTGTCCCTTCAAGCAGATAATTTACATGTTCTGCGACGAAGCCAGGGCTACTCACAAGGAGGAGATCATAAGCTACATCGTCAGGAGCAAGAAGTATTTGAGGAACAACAAGCACAACAGGTGGTGGCTCGGGGAGCTAATTGAGTACATGGTGAGGCAGGGCTGGCTAAACAGGCGCGACAGTTTGATTTTGCCCGGCGACAGGAGGATTCCTATTGGCCCTGACAGAATCATGCTGAAAGAAGGCTACAACCCAATCCACTATCACATGATGCGTCGCATACAGTACAGCGGGAGAGCAACCAGGGGTGAAATTGGCGACTACATGATTAGGGACCTGGGATTCATCGAGTATGATGTCGTGTTGGACATGAACAGTGAAGAAGTGCTTGATGCTCACCTAAACTACCTGGAAGAGGAAGGTTATATAAAGGAAGTTGCAAAAGATACATACGAGGTTATTAGACCTCTTGAGAGGTACATCTAAGATAAAGGGGACGTAGCTTAGCGGCCAGAGCGGGGGCCTCCAAAGCCTCTGGCGTCGGTTCAAACCCGACCGTCCCCATGGAGGTGGAGTATGGAGGAAGATGGTGAGGTTGTTGAGAGAACCATAACCATAAAAAACGTAAGCCAGGAAATTTGTGAGAGGGAGCTTAACGGCTTCTTCGAAGGGGAAGGCGTCTGCAGGGTTAAAATTAGGGAGGATAAGCGAAAGCCCGGGCAAATTGAGATTATAAAAATGAGGCCCGAGGCCGCGGATTTTAGATAGAGAAGGATAGAGGAGGTGAATTATGGTAGATCTTAAGTTGAGGAAGGATGGGAAGACTGGAAGGAGGCTCAAAGGCCTAATCGGGAGGGCTATAGATAGAAGAAGCTGCGAGGAGGCGGGCGGACAGTTCATCCAGCGCGGTGATGTGAAGATGTGCATAATAGAAGAGCAGGACGTCAAAGATGGTAAGATTGTCAGAAGGCCCGACATTGAGATAATCGACCTGGATCCAGCTGATGTGGAGTACTGAGTGGTCAACAGGCAATAACAGGAGGAGATATCGTCTAAACCTTGGTAAGATAAGAGATTGTGTAGTCTACCCCTTCTTCGAGTGTAATTTAAGATGTCGCGGGTGCTTCGTCAGCAAACCAGCCGGAGACATTGGGTTCTTGAGAAGCCACCCCGAGGCATTCAAGCTACACGTTGAGCCATCCCATCTTAGGCGATTAAACGACTGGAACCTCAAAATCGTAACAATTTTAGGCGGGGAGCCTTTTCTCAGCGAGGCTTTGCCGGACATGCTCCGTATAATTAAAAGGGAGGAGATAACCGAAGCACTGGAGATAATCAGGCTCAGCAATACAAAAACCTCAGTTTACACAAACTCAACCCTAATCTACGACAAGTCGAGAGAGGAGCTCAAGCCTGTTTTGGAGCTTATCGATTACCTGACGATCAGCATCGAGGGAGATGAGTTCTGGACCAGGAAGATAAGGGGTAAGGTATGGGACAAATGCATGAAGGCCCTAGAGAAGGCAAGGGATATAACAAACGTTGTATTGAGGTCGAGTTACTGGAACGAAGCCTACTGCAAGTGCGGAAACCAACTAGACTACATCAACGGTGGATTTTACTGCAAAAAGTGCAGAAGGTTTTACGACGACTGGAACGAGATAAAGTTCCAGCTTGGCGATTTGCTAAGGGTAATTGACTGGGCAAACGAGCTCGACATCCCAGTAGAGGTGGCCCCAAGGCTTGGCAAACCTCCCCTTCCTACGGAGATGGCCGCTTGGTTTTATGCCGCCCTCTCTACGAAAAAGCTGGCTGACAATCTCCTCCCCAGCTACAAGAACTTCCTGGGGTTGAAGATCACCTGTCCCGCTGGATGGAACAGACTCGTCCTCTACCCGGATGGGAGTCTTGGAGCCTGTCAGTGGAGCTATGAGAAAATTGCCCACATTGAATGGGACGATGATTTAATTACGAGGGCAGCAAACGCCTGGGTTGAGAAAAAACGTCTCCGGCCAGAGTGTTATGGGTGCAAGTATGCTGATGTTTGCTATTCGAGCTGCAGGGCCGCAATGGACTACTTAACCTGCCCTTTGAGAAAAAGCAAAACCCTAGAGAGCGAATCCTACAACGTTAGAATTGGAGATGAGATTTTCCACACAACAAAAGCCATAGCTGTGAGAAACTTAAAGCTCGCGGCCAAGGTTAAACCGGGTGTCTGTTAATTAATAAAAATTGCTAATAAAATTTTATTGGCAAAATGGGCGGACTTTAGCGGGTTTTTAGCTAGAAATGGCTTGGAAATGAGAGATTTAAATATTCCCTAGGGAATATACAAAAAAGGCAGGAGGTGGGAGTATAGTAAGAAAGGGGACACGAAATGTCGTATTTAGGGGATTAAATTATTATGCAGAACCAATATATAAAATACCTGATGAATTACCCCTTGGTGTCGTCCTCATTGCATTAATTGCTAAACACAGAGAGGTTTCCTACAAAGAATTAGTAAGGGAGTTTGAGATGTTCGTACCGCATGAGAAAGTGTATAATATGATGGGATATTATATCAATAGAAGAATAAGAAATTTTATTAAAAAGAGGAGAGTTGGAAGGGAGGTCTATCTCTCCGTGAATGAGGATGGGATTAGAAAACTGAAGTACTGGGACGAGAAGCTTGGTCTTCCACCGGTACTAAGGGAGCCGATTGAAATGTTACTTGAGTAGGTGATTTTATGCCAAAAAAAGATGAATATAAGAAAATAATCCTAGAAGAGTTGAAGAAGGGACCAGTTCTACAATCCGAGCTATCTAGAAAATACAAAAATGTCATGGGTAATCTGTTTTACCTTGTCATTTCAGAGCTTACAAAAGAGGGATTAATTATAAAAGAGGAATATGAAAATAGAGAGGGTGATTTCATCAGAAAGGGTAAACTGCTAAAGCTAGCCTCATTACCAGAACCACATGCGTCTGATATCGTTGAGGGTGAACCAAAAAGTGAGGATAAACCAGAAAGGGGAGATGATTTGATCTTTATACTGAAGCAGGCTTCATCTCTAGTTGGTTTAAAGCCCGAGGAGATCTTATACGAGGCCTTAAGAGACTGGCTAATCAGAAATGGGATTTCCTTCGGCAAGCTCAAAAGCATCTACGGAGTTCCCGTTGTTGAGTGGGGAGATATCACTCCAGCGGGAGAAGCTGATGACCCCTTGGATCCAAACCTAAGGGTTAAAATCTACAGGGTTCCTGGGTTCAGGGAGGAGTTTGAAGAGAACCTTGCCGTTTTCTACCCTGGTGATGATGGTTACAATGATTTGGCAGAAGCTTGCAGGATTGCGAAGGAGAGAATGGACACCAGGAACCTTAAGGCGGTTGTTGTTCACAAGGGTGGAAGTTACCGGATCTTGTGTGAGAGGTATGATTTGCTCAAGGATATGAGTGTTGCCAAAGGAAAGCTATACATTCCAGAGGCGGTGATTGACCGTGGCAAGGACTAAGGTTAAGAACGACACAACCGTGTTGGACTACATCAACCACCTGCAGAACTCAGGCAGAGAGAGTGCTGCAAACACATACGGCTGGATCCTGAAGGGATTTGCCCGGAGGAGAGGGAAAGAGATTGACGAGTTAACATGGGCTGATTTTAAACCAAACGCCGTTAAGGAGCACCTAGCTAAGCTCAAAAACAACCAAACGAGGCTGATGTTCCTCTCCGCAGCTAGGGGATTTATGAAGTATTTGAGGGATGATGCGATAGCCGATGAGGAGTACATAATTTACTCGAGGATGTGCGACGCCTTGCAGGCAATTAGAATAAAGTCCTCTCCCATGACTATCTATAGAAAAGCCCTCACCATGGATGAGCTTGCTGCCGTTCTCGAGAGCATCTCAGATGAGTTTTTGTACAATGCTGTCGTTGTCCACTTCTATTTGGGAAACAGGCCAGTTGAGCTCTCTCACCCATTCTCAAAGGAGAAAATTGACCTGGAAGAGTTGAGGACCAAGCCCCCAGAACCCAAAAGGATCGTTGATTTTGATAACGGCCTGATAAGCATCATCACAGCAAAGACCAAGGCGCAGAGAATCATCCCAATCCACGATAAAGTACATGACAACTTCAAATACTTCTTCGACCATCATCACATAATTTTGAGGTGGAGCAGACCCAGAGAGTGGCTCACCAAGCATTTAAAGAAGTTGAGCATCTACGTCACCTCAAAAACCGCCCGTTATACCTTTGAAACGCTAATGACAGCCCGCGGACTGGATGATCGTTTTATAAAATACTGGCTTGGTCATACAAGCGATATAGCCAACGTTTACCGGGATTTTACCATTCTAATAAGGGACATTTCCACCGAGATTAACCAGAAACACTTCATCCTGGAGCTGATTTAACCCAAGCTAAAAACGTTACTTGATTTTGTAACAAATCCGACAGATTCCGATGGATTTATAATAGAGAATTTTATCTTTTCTACTATATTTAATGGCCCAGGTTCAACATGGGACAAACATAGGACAAACATGGGACAAACGCAGCCAAATCCGGCTTGAAATCTAGCCAAGCTAAACTGTTACTATATTTTATAACGATCTAGTAGATTTTGCTAGATTTATAATTTGCCTTTATGCCATTTTGTCCCAGGTGGTCTATGTATCCTTCTAATTATATCTCTTTGAGGTAACCTAGACCGCCTAGGGTTGTAAATTCGAACTTTTAACTGATATTATTATTTAAATGAATTTATTAGTTTGAACTCTATAGATCAAAGGTTGTGGTCTAGGTGGTCTAGAAGGTCTAGGTTTTTTTAAAATCTTATAGGGACAAAAAATTCAAAATAAAATTCTAAATTAATTGAATATCACACAGACCACCTAGACCACGCAAAAATTAACACGATCAAATGGAAAATTTTATATACGGGTATAGATAGGTGGGTATTATGCCATCTGTTAAGTTGAGCGTCTCGATTAGAGACGATCAAAAAGAGTGGCTTGAGCGACATCCTGAGATCAACATCAGCCGGTTGCTGCAGAAAGCTATTGATGAGCTTAAGGAAAAATATGACGACTGAGGTGGGTGTATGCAGGTATTTAGAGCCCACCGTAGTGTGAAAGACTACGTTTCTAGACTGTACAGCCAAGATATCGACAATCTACATGAGTTTTTAGCCACGGTTACGACAGAAAACCCCGGTAATGATGTTGTCGAGATTGAGGCCAAGTATAGCATCTTGGAAGATCCAACGATCCCATCTGAAGTTTTAGAGTACGTGGAGATTGGATTGGCTTTCGACTATAGTCACAGCTTCATACCTTCTGATTTGTGGGATTTCGTCGATGATAGCGAGGGAAAGCCGAAGATTATATTTGACACCTTAGAAGAATTAATCCGGTGGTACTTTTGTGTCATTTGCTTCAATGATATATTTTATATTTATCAAAATGGGATGTTTATTGAGGACAAGGGTGAAATAGCGTCGTTTTTAAAAAGAGCTCTTGAGAAAAAGGGAATAACTAGGAAGAGAATGGTGAGGTCAATTGAAAGGGAAATTTTGTGGAGGCTGAAGACCAAATCAATGTTTAGAGAGTTTCCCTTTAACAAACTGCAAACAGAATTCATCCCGTGTAAGAATGGAGTTTTATGGAGGAAAGAAAGGATTTTGCTTCCACATTCTCCCGCTTTTGGTTATACATACCGTCTTAATGTTAATTATAATCCTGATGCAGATTGTCCAAAGATTAGAAAGTTTCTCAGTGAGGTTACAGAAGACAGTTCCATCCTATATGAAATTGCCGCATCTTGTTTGCTACAAAATCCAAGGTACCATCACGCATACATGCTCGTCGGGGATGGGAGTAATGGAAAGTCCACGTATTTAGACATGCTCACCACATTTCTCGGAAGGGAGAATGTGTCAAACATAAGCCTTCAGGAGTTGTGTAACGATAAGTTTAAAGCTGCAGAACTTCTTGGAAAGCTTGCTAACATTTATGCAGATTTACCAAAGAAGCCAATTAGAAACATAGGGAAATTCAAGATGATTACGGGAGGAGATAGATTCGTAGTCGAGAAAAAGTTTAAAGACCCGTTTTTCATGACAAATACTGCCAGGTTAATATTCTCTGCAAATGAGCTCCCAGAGGTTAATGATGCAACCTACGCGTTCTGGCGCAGGTGGATTGTTGTAAAGTTTCCAAACAGGTTTAGACCAAATCCTAGACTTCTGGAGGAGATTACAGACGAGGAGGAGCTGTCGGGTTTTCTTAATGAGGTTCTCATTTATCTAGCTAAGATTGAGGAAGTTGGAGTAAAGGCAACCGATATGATTGAAAAGGCGATGGAGGAGTGGATGTCTAGAGTGAATGAGGTTTATGCCTTCGCCAAGGAAATGCTCATCCAGGATCCAAACTCTTTTGAGTCCAAGGATAAAATATATGCCGCTTATAAGAAGTTCTGTGAGGAGAATGAGTACATTCCTAAGGCGAAAAACACGTTTGCACGAGAATTGCAAAGGTTTGTGTCTGTTGAAACTGAGCGAATAAGATTTGAGGGTAAGAGAATTTACGTTTGGAAGGGGATAAGATTAAAGGAGGTAAGTCCAGAAGAGGTAGATTATGATTTGTCAGATTTTGATAAACATGAGGATCGGGAGATGGTATAATGCAGATGGAGTTTGAGAAGGTTAGACTTGCCTGGATCCGGCTTGTTGGCATTGCCAGCATGCTTGAAGAGGCAATGGTTGCCTATTTGGAGAATGAGATAAACTGCCAGGAATGTGCGAAGCAGAAGGAGTGCTGGGAAAACGGCTACAAGTATGCCATAATAATCAACAACGAATGCACTGAGAAAACATTCGGGTGAATCGTATGCCCGCGGAAGTTGTAATCTGTAATAGGAAGCTGGTAATAAGGGCCGGGGAGTTTACCCACGTGGAGGAACTCTCCGAGGAGGAGGAAGACAGGCTAATTGACTTAATAAAGCAACTTGAGCAAGCTTATGGTAAAGAGAAAGTACCGGAGGTTATACTTGAGGCAATTAGATTGCACATCGCACAAAAAGGATAAGATAAGATGAGGCAGATAGATAACAGGGTCTATTTGGAAGATGCGTTGCTAACCTGGAAGGTTTTAGACGTTGTCTACAGGTGCCATGAGTTAAAAATTGAAAGGGTGCTCAGGCACGTCAGGGTTGCAGGGTTTGAGGTTGATGCTGTTGCAGAGGCCCACACTCTGGACAAAGAAATAAGGCGCCTTGTTGGATTTGAGCTAAAAGACTCGGACTTCTACAAGGCATTCAACCAGGCAGTAGAGAGGAGGGAGTACTTCGACTATTTCTACGTTGTCATTGATTTAACAACAAGAACAATAGTTGAATATCTCTTGGATTTGGGGAGGGAGAAGCTGAACGGGATTGGATTCATCTCCGCCTTAGATGAGGTTGTTGTTCTACCTTCTAAGTTTAGGAAGAGGATTGATGCAGCTCTAACCCCGAAGAGAAATTTTGACAAAAATCAGGTCGATCTTTTGGAATTCATTAGAAAAAAAGGTTGGAGAGATTTAAAGGAGGTGGAGAATGGAAGCTGAGGATTTTTGTGAATATTTTGCAGAGCATGGGGATCATAACTGGACCGAGCCCGTGGAGATTGAGCCATCGGTGTGGTACAGGAAGTGTAAAACCTGCGGGTTTCCGGAATATGCATCCCTGCAGGAGGAATACTGGGAGGATGAGTATATAGAGATTAAGGGTAAGAAGTACAAGGCATTGAAGGCATGGGGAGAGATAAGCACCTGTGCCCACTGCGGGAAGGTTATAATGGACGTACCCCTTATTCTGTGGGATGCAAACGATCCGAGGAAGGCCATAACCTTCCACATGGAGTGTGCTGAGGAGATTGGCATCCTCGAGATGATAAAGCAATCTGTCAAAGAGAGGAAAGACCACATAGGTGGGGATGATGAGGTGTAAAACCTGCGGGGCCGAGCTGAAAAAGGTCGGCTTCGCTACTGATTTTTATCAGAGGTATGAGTGCCCAAACGGGTGTGAGGATATATTCAGGTTCAGGGATAAAGCCATGAACACACTAAGGGAGCTCCTTGCCATCCCGCTGATAGTAATCCTTGGCATACTTGTTTTCCTAATAGCTGGGTTTTTGAAGGTTTTTGGTTTTCTAAAGAGGGATTAGGGTGCAGGTTGCAATTACCAAAGACTTAGAGGGAAAGAAGAAGTTCGACTTTGAAAGGTTTGATAAACTTAAGAGAATGGACTATGAAGAGAAGGTCACATACTCTAAAAAGCTAATAGAGAAGGCATACGAGGTCTATGGAGATAAGCTGTCGGTGAGCTGCAGCTTTGGCAAAGATAGTATGGTTGTTCTTCACATGGCCCTTGAAGTCAATCCTGACATTGTTGTTCTGTGGGCCAACACGGGAGTAGAATATCCAGAGACGGTAAAATTTGCAAGAAAAATTGCCAAAGAGTGGGATTTAAACCTTGTGGAGTGCAAACCGATTAAAACCTACTGGGAATGCGTTCGCGAATATGGTTTTCCCCTCCCCAGGAAGATAAAACTCAGAGATGGATACAAAGCACCCGGGACGCCTAGGTGTTGCTATTACATGAAGGAAAAACCCCTGATGAACAAAATCCACGAGCTTGGACTCAAGGCAACAATGACGGGACTAACTTGGGACGAGAGCTACAACAGAAAATGGCTAATAGTGAGGAGGGGGGATTGGTTCTTTGTTAAGAAGCGAAGGTACTGGATGGTCCACCCTGTGGCATACTGGAATTCCTTCGAAATTTGGATGTACATCGAGGATAATTCAATACCGGTGAATCCAATGTATGATAAAATTGAGCGCATAGGGTGCAAAACCTGCACGGCATTTCTCGGGTGGGAGAAGCAGATGGCTAGGGTAAATCCTAACCTATATAGATTCATAATGAGGAAGATGAGAGAGATGGGAGATCCTAGAGGTATGCACCTTCTTGATGATTTCTTCGAAATATAGCGAAAGTTTAAAATATGATTGATTATTATTTAGAGACATGGTATACCACTTAAAGTACCACTATATACTGAGAGATATTTTTGCAACAGATGAATCCCTGGCTGGTTATTTAATAGAAGAATCATTAAAAGAATTGAATTTAAAGATTAATAAAGCGAACATCAAATCATTAATACGAACATGCAAAAATACAACCTCAAAGGAAGGATTTGAGATATGCATCAATCAGTTTAGGGAGGATCTATCAGAGGAATTTTGGGGGGGTAGAGCTCCTGAAAGTTTTGAGAAGTTTTTAAAATCTATAGATGAGGCAGCAGAGGGAATTTTATTGTCTTCGTATGAGAAACATACACTTTAAGATAGTTTGCTCATCGCAAACTATTTAGG
>QMZD01000004.1 GCA_003662985.1 Archaeoglobales archaeon
AAATGGACTCGCCGGGATTTGAACCCGGGGCCTCCGCCTCGCGAAGGCGGCGCTCTTCCAGCTGAGCTACGAGCCCTTGCCATGTTTGGTTAGCATTGTTAGTTGGCAAAGAGGTTAAAATATTTTTCCGCTTTATCAGCTTCATAAGCAATAAGCTTCATGAGCTTCATAAACTTCATAACCGCTAACTCATTTCCAGAATCTCGACCTCAAATCCCTCATATACCCCTTTGATCTTCTCGAAATCCCTGTCAAGAGTTATGAGTTTCTCTTTTGCCCCAATACATATGGAAGAGATCATTATATCTGCATCATTGATCGACACACCTTTCTCTTTCAGCATTGCCCAGATATACGATGCTATTCTACTTTCTTCACTCCCGAATGGCAGAACTGAGATCTCGGAAAGAAGACTCATGATTACATTCATCTCCCTATCGCTGTGTCTTGTCAGCCTGACAAAAATCGCCCCCCTCAGCAATTCATAGGCAGTGATGGACGTAATTTTTACATCCTCATCCACGATTTCCCTCATATCTCTGTAAAAATCCCTATTCTTAAGAATTTGGAGAACGATCGACGTATCAAATATCAAAATCTCTCACCTCGAAGGATTTTCTTCCTCTCACCACGACTTCAAAGAGGTCGCTCTCTTCCAGCGATCCCGCATACCTCCCAAAAACTTCCAGAGATTTCTCCTTTTTTTCTTCGATCAATCTAAGGATCACGTCTGAAAAGGATTCTCCTTCTCTCTTCATCTGAGAAAGCTTGTTGTAAACCTCGTCCCTTAAAACTATATTCTTCATACATTTATATATACATGAACAGTATTTAAATTCTTCTGTCCAATAAGACGATTCAGGTTTAAGAAGATTGAAGAAAGATCGAAGAATCTGCAAAAAAGGAAAGATTGGAAACTGTATGAATTTGGATGAAATTTTTAGATTTTTAAACCCTCTCGATTATCGTAGCTCCGCCCTGCCCTCCTCCACCACAGAGGGTTGCACATCCGTATCTTGCGCCTTCTATTTCAAGTATCCTCGCAAGGGTTCCAGTCAGCCTTATACCGCTCGCTGCCAGCGGATGACCTATTGCAATCGCTCCCCCTTTAATGTTTACTCTCTCAGGATCTAAACCAAGCTTCTTGATTGCAAAAAGCGTCACGACAGCAAAAGCCTCATTGATTTCCCAGAAATCGATGTCCTTAACTTCCAGACCAGCCATTTTCAATGCCTTCCTGCTTGCTGGCACTGGCCCTTCACCCATGACACTTGGCTCGACTCCAGCCCATCCAAGCGATACTATCCTTGCCATCGGCTCCAAGCCAAGCTCTTTCACCTTTTCTTTGGACATCAATATCATAGCCGTTGCTCCAGCATTAAGCGGAGATGAATTGCCGGCTGTGATAACTCCATCGGGCTTGAAGGCCGGTGGTAGGCTTTCACAAGCCTCAAGGGTGGTGTCAAACCTGATGGACTGATCGACATCTATAACCTTCTTGCTTCCATCCGCCTGTTCAACCTCGATTGGCAGAATTTCTCCCTCACGCTTATCCGGATACCCATCTCCATTCCTGAAGTATCCCTCTTTTACCGCTTTAGCTGCTCTTTCATGGCTCCTAACGCTCCACTCGTCAAGCTCCCTCTTCGTCCAGCCGAGCTCATCCTTGTACTTTGCAAAAAGCTTCTCCGCCGTCAGTCCCATGCTTATTGCCGTAAACAGATCGTATTTCTCTACGAGATCACCTCTTCCCATTAGAGTGGGTGAAACACCGAGATGGGGGTTCAAATCCATTTGAAGCGGCAGATGAGTCATGTGCTCCAAGCCGCATGCAATCGTTATATCGGAATAACCGAGCATAATCTCCATCGCACACTGATGCATCGCCGACATTCCAGAGATGCAGACCCTCTCACTCCCCTGAGCGGGAACTTCTACAGGTAGCTCTGCCAGTAGAGTTACAACTCTGCCCCCATAAAGCCAGTTCTCCTTCATCTGCATAGTACAGCCGGTTACCACGTCACCTATTTCCTTAGGATCGATTCCAGTTCTGTTGATCATCGTTTTAACGAGCTCAGCAGCAACAGCGGGCATATCTATCTTGTTAAAAACATCCCTTTCAGGCTGTTTTGGCCTACTCCGCGAAAAGGCCGACCTAAGATAATCGACGATATACACCTCCCTCATGATCGGAAATTGAACTAAAACTATTTAAATGTTAGGAAATTTGCTCAAAAAGCTTTTTTACCGCGGTAAATCTGAGAAATACCTCTACTCACCAATTAAACGGTGAACAACAAGGAAAATTAAGAAAAATAAAACGTGGGTTTAAAACCCACGAATCCATTTAGAGTTTCACCTTCTTGAGCACTCCACCGAGTTTCTGAGATTCCATTATGTTTCCCTGAATCTTGTACTTACCGGTCATGAAACCCATAACAGGATCTTCCTCACCCTTCATTACCTTTGCCCAGTACTCATCGCTCGCTATTACAGTGAAGTTTGCTCCCCCAGCATCACCCTCGAAAAATTCAGCCGTTCCGTCGTCGTTGTACTTCACGTAAAATTTCTCTCCATCAATTTCGAACTGTACCGTTCCTCCCCAGCCCTTCATTTCATTTTTTACTTCATCTGACGCATTTCCAACCTCAACCAATTTTTTAACCAATTCCTTTGCCTCACCCATCAAAAACACCTCCTTAACTAACCTAATATGGTGGCTTTCTTAAGACAGTGATCTGAGAGGGTAACTTACCATACAGAGATCTTGATATGATTTCTTTTTCAATTTCTTTCGTTCCTTCGTAGAGTTCCGTTATCTTCGCATGTCGATAAAATCTCGAAATCGGATACTCGCCGATATAACCATACCCACCAAAGATCTGAAGGGCCTCATCACAAACCTTCACAGCTGTCTTTGCAGTGTAGTACTTTGCCATTGCTGTTAAACCTGGATCTGGCATTCCTGTATCTGCCTGCATTGCCGCCTGAACTGCAAGAAGCCTTGATGCCTCGATCTCAGTCCTCATCTTGGCAAACTTATCCTGAGTGAGCTGGAAATCTTTAAGCTTCCTCCCAAAGACCTCTCTGTTCTTTGAATACTCGAAAGCAAGTTCAAAAGCCCCCTGAGCGATTCCAACAGCCTGAAAAGCAACTGGAATTCTCGTTGTGTTAAAGAACACCATCGCCTGCATGAAACCATTTCCTTCCTGCCCGACCAGATTCTCGGCGGGAACCCTCACATTCTTGAAGTTGAGTTCTGCGGTATCCGAAGATCTTATTCCAAGCTTGTTCTTTATTTTAGTTCTTGTTAAGCCTTCGCTGTCTGCGTCAACTATAAAGACGCTCATTCCCTGATGTCTCTTCTCAGCGTTCGGATCAGTTCTTGCCAAAACAACGAACCAGTCGGCGATAGTTCCATTCGTTATGAAGGTTTTCGTTCCATTCAAGATGTATTCATCGCCATCTTTTTCCGCTTTCATCTTTATTCCCGCGACGTCGCTTCCCGCCGCTGGCTCAGTAAAAGCTGCTCCACAGATCGTTTTACCCTTACAAAGCGGTGGGAGGTACTTCTTTTTCTGCTCTTCATTTCCAAAGTACATCAGCATTTCCGAACCGAAAGTTGAAGCGAGGATCATTCCAACTCCAGCATCCACCCTGAAGAACTCTTCAACAACAAGGCATGCATCCAGCATCTTCAGTCCCTGGCCTCCGTATTCTTCAGGTATTCCCATTCCGATGAACCCCAGTTTCACCGCTTTTTTAAAGACATCCCAAGGGAATTCTTCATTCAAATCATACTCTTCAGCAATAGGAGCGATCTCTTTTTCGGCGAATTCCCTTGCAGCCTCTTTTATTGCCTTTTGTTCATCATTCAAAAGAATGTCCAGTAACATGCTATCACCCAACTTTCATTGCACCATAAAGTATTTAAAAATTTTCAAAAAATAAAGATTTTAATTTAAATTAGAAAAATTTTTAAAACATGAACAAAAACCTAATTATTATTAATTATAAAACTAATCTAAATCCTTTTACGAAAATAAAAATAAGCAATATTTGGAGTCGATCATAATCAATTAATTTTCTTCAGGAGTTCCCCCTTTAACGACATGATATATCCGCAACTCCAAACATATTTTGGAGTTTACATGTTCATCCTTAAATGTATTGTAAATTACTGAAAACTCCATATCAAATTTAGAGTTAAAAAAACATAGTTTGGTAGAAAAATATATATACATGAAATAAGACACTATGTTACCGAAGGAGGTGAACGTGAATGGCTGAGTTACCCGCTGCACCAGTTGAAAGATTGATTAGAAATGCTGGTGCCAACAGAGTTAGTGCTGACGCCGTTGCGAAAATGGTAGAGATCCTCGAGGATAAGGCAACCGAAATCTCCAAGAAGGCAGTTGAGGTTGCCAAGCACGCTGGAAGGAAGACAGTTAAGGCAGAAGACATAAAACTCGCCCTAAGAACCTAATCAAAAACAAATCTTTTCTTCATTTTTTATTTAAAAGTATTTAGAAGTAAAAACAAATGTAGAATCAAACTTTTCTAGGGTTTCCCTTCGAGAAGTTCCTTGTATGCCTTTATATTCCTCTCAAAAAGGCTATAGTTCACCTCTCGATGTTTTCTTAATTTATCCAGATTAATTTCACAGTAAACAAGCTCTTCCGATTTCTCATCCGTGTAGATGGCTTCGATGCCGGTGGGAGAAGAGATTAAACTCCTTCCAACTGCTTTTGACCCGAGCATGGTCACTCCTGGTCCTCCAGATTTTATTATTGCATAGCCATTGTCGAAGGATCTCGTAAAATAAAGACAGTGACGCAGTTCTTGAGCGGGTAGCTCGGATTTTTCAACAGATACAACAGGATTGAAAACGATTTCCGCTCCTTTTATAGCAAGCACCCTGCAGTATTCCGGATAGAGAATATCAGCACAAATTAAAGCGGCGAAATTTACCTTTCCAATCCTGAAGATCTTTGCTTTCTCCCCTTCCCTTACTCCCAAACCTCTTTCATTTCTTGTTGGATGAATTTTCTCTTGAACTCCTCGGATTTCCCCATTTTCAAACACATGAAGTGCATTAAAATACCCTTTCCCATCTGGAGCTTTTATGACCACATTTCCAGCCACAATGCATCCATAACTCAAACTAATATTTTGGAGGAAGGTCAGAGTTTCCCGACTTTTCTCCAAGCTAACTCCACCCGAAGTATACGAAAAGTACTCTGGGAGGAGAAAAACCTCTACATTTTCATCGATTCCGGCTTTAATCAACCTTTCTGCACTTTCAAACGATTTTTTTGAGCCGACTTTGCACTGCACTGCGGCAATTTTAAGCTCCATGTTCCAGGATTTGGATCGTAATATAAATGTCTAACTCTTGTAGTTTCAACGTTTGTGTTTTTGTGTTGGCTACTTTCTCAACCATTAACTCTGGCTTTTCGAGACGGTTGAGTTTATTTTTTTCAGAACCTCGCCCAATTTCTCGAGCATCTCTCCAAAACCGCTCCAGTTACCCTTTTTGATTTCTTCAAGGGCTTTCTCATACAATTCAACTCCCAGCTTTGCCAAGGAATTAAGATCTTCTGCCATCGGTTGCTCAGGAGCCTTAGCTTCTCCGAAAACATACCTTATCGAGCTTTGCAAATCCGGTTTCATGACGAGGTGATTCTCGTAAGAGACTACAACACCCCTCAACTCAGGTATCTGAGCATTTTCAGCCCTCAGATAAACGGGTTCAACATAGATTATCGAGTTATCGATTGGGATAACGAGAAGATTGCCCCTTATTATCCTGGAGCCTGCCTGACTCCAGAGTGTGAATATCTTGGAGATTTCTGGATCTTGATCGATCCTCGCTTCGATCTGCATTGGTCCATAAACGAGTGTTCCTTTCGGAAATTCATAAAGTAGGATTTCTCCATAGTTTTCGTCACACCTCGCTGCCATCCAAGAGATTATGTTGTCTCTGTCCTTGGGGGAAAAGGGTAACATGAGCAAAAACTCGGGCTTGTTTTCAGCTATGGTTATAATAACGTAATAGGGCTCTATATCGATTATATGCTCTTCAAAAAGTTCTGTTGGAATTTCCCAAACATCTTCTTTGTTGTAAAATGTCCTTGGATCGTCCATGTGGTAGATAGAGTAGATTTCAGCCTGTATTTTGAAAAGATCAACTGGATAGCGGATGTGACTCTTCTCCTCCGGACTCATCTTCTCAAATGGTATGAAAAGCTCGGGAAAGGCTTTAGTTAAGGTTTTTATAACCGGCTCATCACTCATTACGTAAAATTCCATACTTCCATTGTACGCATCGATGAAAATCTTCACTGAGTTTCGGATATAGTTAAAAGGCTTCCCATAGACGACCGCTGCAGAGTAGGGGAAATTGTTCAAAGTCGTATATGCATCAACTATCCAGTAAAGCTTACCATCGATGATGGCTATGTAGGGATCACGATCGTAACTCAGATATGGGGCAATTGTATAAACTCTTTCCATTATCTGCCTGTGCATCATAATCCTGCTCTCTGGAGAGATATAGCTAGTGAGAAGTAAATTGATGTCGCCAAACTTCATGCTAAAGAGGAGTTTTTTCAGGAAGCTGTCGATCGGTACTCCTCCCGTCCCATTGTAAGTGGAGAAAACGTTCTTCTCTCCCGAAGGATAATCGAATTCCTTTTGGAGGGTTTTTACGATGACATAATCCCTCGTGATTTCCCCATAGTATATCTCTGGCCTTTCAACCTTGATTACACCCGTAGGAGGAATGTCATAGACAAAGAGCTCCGGTCTGCCTTCCTCAGAAACAGCATTAACTGGAGAGGCTATAACACCGTAACCATGGGTGTAAATCAGATGTCTGTTCACCCAAGTTTGAGCGGTGGTTGGAAGAAGATCGGGAGAGAGCTCTCTCGCAGAAACCATCAGCTGAGTATAATTTCCATTGATAAAGTATCTGTCAACATCAACATCGTTGATGTAGTAGTACGTTCTTATCTGCTGGATTTGCCGGTAGACGCTCAAAAGGGGCCTGTGATCCCACAGCCTTATATTCTCAATTATCCCTGAGTTTTTCTCGATGCTTTCAATGGTGAGCGTGCCTTTAACGGGGTAAACCTTCTTTTTCACGTCAAGCCCGTATGCAATCCGAGTATAATTTATGCTGTAACCTATAAACTTCTCCTCCAACGATAACTCGTTTGGGTCCACTCTTATTTTCTGAAATGCAAATGGAATTAGAACCAATCCTATGAACACCAATGCAATAAGAACGAAAAAGACCAAAGCATACATCTCCGCCTGTCTTTTCACCCCATAGTAAATAGATGCACCCGCCAGAGCGAATGAGGCTATAGAAAGTATGAGCATCGCTGGCATCCTTATGAAAACATCCGTATAACCTGCACCTTTAACAACGCCCATCTGTGAGCTCAATAGATCGTATCTTCCGATATACAGATAAACACCTGCTAAGATCATGATGGATGCGATAAGAACGGAGATATGGATGAACCCCGCTCTCGGAAAAAGGTCTTTGAATTCCTCAAAACTCTTCACCCACCTAAAAATTAAGAAATAATATATAATGGAGATTATCAAGCAAAAAACTATCAGAACAAAGAGAACGTTTATCAGATCTTTTATGAAAGGCAGTTTGAAGGCATAAAAAGAGACATCAATATCAAATATAGGATCTTTCACTCCGAATTCCTGTCCATTCAAGAAAAAGACAAGGTTAACCCAGTTCCTTGATAAAACATAGGGAAAAAAGAGTGAAAGGACAAGGAACACCCAGCTCGGAACCTTAAGAGGTTCACCCAAAAATTCCTCACTCGCCATATGCATTGCCAATCTGTTTAGAAAGAAGATAACAAGAGATATAACAAAAAATATTCCAAAGAGTTCAACTCTGTAATATAAGACCTTAAGAAAATAATCTCCAAGTTTTAGAGAATCAAACCACAAATACTCCGTATAAAGGAAGACAAAGGTCGAAAATGAAATTATCAACACAAGAAGAATGAAGAGAAGAGCAAGTATCCTCTTGTCAAGGGGTGCTGAGATTTCAAATCGTTCCTGAGACACGTTAATAAATCTACTTCAGATACTATTTAATCTTTTGGTGATTTGGGGGGTTATTGAGCTAAATACTGAGTATCAACTGCGAATTGTAGCCATCAAACATAAAGTTTATTTCATAAAATACTTCATAAATATTTCACAAGACGTTTGTGTCTGAATACTTATACCCCTAAAAATCACCATATAGAGCAGTGGATTACCATCTAAACACCTAAGTTGTCTAATACTCCAAAAAAATTCTCGGCAAGGTATTAAAACTGTCCCCCGGGAACTAACGCCGCCTTTCACAGCATTGCTATGCAGCCTCCGGCAGCTGACCCTTTCTCGGGGTGTGCCATGCATGGGTTGTCCCGGAATCAAAGCTGGCAAAGCCCACTCATCCGGGGACCTAATATGCATGGCCTATGATGTGCCCCCTAACTTGCAGAAAGCTTCATCGCTTGCCTCGCACACTCCGCTTCCTCCCCGTTCGGGGGGCATAATTATTTTGTTCTTAAGACTAAAAATACTTTTTGTACTTTATTGTAATCTTTGTAATCAAATTGTAATCAAAAACGACAGGTATTTAAGATTGGAATCGAAATTCCTTCATGGATCTCGAGGTGAGACAGGTTACGAATTCTTTAAAGCTCGTTAGAGTTGGCCTGATAAACTACTATCTCTTCGACTCCCTGCTGTTCGACTGCGGCACAACATGCACAGCTTTAAAACTGATAGAGAGTCTGGATCGTTCCATCCAGTCCATCGTTGTGTCCCACGCCCATTTCGATCATATCGCTGGCTTGGCTGTAATAAAGTCAAAGTTTCCCGATGCGAGAGTTTTTGCCCATGAAAGAATAGCGGGGTTGGTAAAGAAGGACAAGGTTATTGAAACCTGGAATGAAGAAAACCGGGAATTTTGCAATAAATTCGGAGAGAATGTAGACCCATTTAATCTCGACTTTGAAATAGAAAACGTAAGTACAGAAAACTTCCCAGAACATTTAAAGATAATCGAGACACCCGGACACTCCCCGGATGCGATTTCCCTTTTAAACGAAAAGGAAGGATTCATGCTCGTCGCCGATGCTCTCGGCTACCCCCTGTCTTCGGGAAAAAACATCCCGATGTACTTCCACAGCTTCTCAAAATACATAGAGAGTATTGAGAAAATAAAATCTCTCACAGACAAGGTTTGCCTTGGCCACAACGGTGCAATTTTCAATTCTGAATACTGCGATGTTGCGATAGAGGAGGCTTTTAAGCTGAAGGACGAGATCCAAGGGGGTTTAACTGAAGAAGATGTGTTCAAGCGAATCTACAAAGAGGAGATGTCTCTCTACCCCCTTAGCACAATAAAAGCCGTTGCAAGACTTCTTGTAAAGAGGTCTCTTGAATAACGCATTTTTTCATCCAACTAATAACAAATCTCATTTTAGCCAATAACACTATGAGGATTCCCCAATATCAAATGTATTCTAAACCTCTACCACCATATTCCTCTAAAAGTTTGAATGCTTCGCTTGGCTCAGCCTGGTAAGCATAGATGACCGAAGAAACCTTCTTGAAATCGGTTATATCGTTCTCTACCATGTACTCAAGGATGTACTGCCTTCTCCTGAGCTCATCTTCAAGCTCTCTCGCACTCCAGCCCCTTATCTTCTTTATCTCATCCAAAGCCTTGGATGTTCCGACCATCTGATGAATGTCTCGGATGTTATCGTAGATGAAAACGGTTGAGGTTCTCAACATCTTCGTATTGGGATCCAAACCAACTATCTCTGCGATCTCAATATTCCTCCTCACCCTCTTTTCGTTAACGTAGGTCTGTGTCTGGATGCTTATAATATCGAGAGCCTCAATCATCGCCCTTGGGACGCTTATGGGTGGGTTTTCAAGTCTATGAATAGCGCTGTTTACGCTGTCCGCATGCAGAGTTGAATAGGTTGTGTGGCCAGTAGACATCGCCTGAAAGAGAGTCGAGGCCTCCTTCCCTCTAACCTCACCAACTATGATATACTCAGGCCTTTGCCTTAAAGCAGCCCTAAGCAGATCGTACATCTCTATCGGCTTTGCATTCTCCTGAAAAGCGTCCCTCGTAACCCCAGGAATCCAGTTTTTATGTGGCAACGTTAGCTCCCTTGTATCCTCAATCGTGACTATCTTCGCCTTTCTTGGAATAAAGAGAGCTACTGCATTCGTTGAGGTCGTTTTACCGCTTGCAGTTCCGCCTGCAAATATCAGGCTTTTCCTGTTTTCAATACAGAGCCACAGATATGCCATTTGCTCAGCCGAAAACGTGCCCCATTTTATCAGCGAAATGGGGGTTATCGGTTCTTTCCTGAATTTTCTTACCGTAAAGGTTGAGCCATGATCCGTAACCTCCCTACCTAGGGTCATCTGAATTCTGCTCCCATCGGGCATTGTCGCATCAACCATCGGATCAGCAACGGATATGTGCTTTCCACACCTCTGGGCTAGTTTTATCACAAATGCATCAAGTGTGTCGGAACTTTCAAAAACAAGGTTTGTTTTCAAATTCGTGTACTTCCTGTGGAAGATGTAGATCGGTTTACCATGTCCGTTACATGAGATGTCTTCAATGCTTGGATCGAGCATTAGAGGTGTGATCCTATCGTAAAGCACGGTCTTTTTCAAAACGTGATAAAAAACTCTGAAGAAATCAGAGCCTTCAAGCTCGATTCTATAATCGCTTAGGATCTTATCTACCTCCTCCCTAAGGAGCTCCTCACTTGACTTTCCAGTTATTTTTTCGGGTTTCAAAACAACATAACCAAGCTTGTCAATTATCTCCTCAGCCAATTTATGTTCATCTTCATTGAGTTTCGGCTCATTAACAAAATAGAGATATTCATCCTCTTCAGGTTTATAAAGAACGTGGACGCTCGCAAATGCGTATTTCCCAGAGAGCGGATAGCTCTCTATTTGCGTCCAACCTTCTGGAACCTCAAAACTCCTTTCAAGCTTCTTTGCAAGCACGTTAAAAGTTTCTTCCTCAAGCCAGTCTTCTCTAGAAGCTTTCTTTAGCTCCTCAATCAACCTTATCTTGCTTTTATCCTTTCTTCTCAAACTTATCGAGAAACCCATCAAGGGATAACTTTCATAGATGAGTAAAAGTTTTTCCGTTTCTCATGATGAGGAAACAGTATGGAAATAGAACAAAAACACAAAAATTGAAAGTTATTTCTTATTTCTGAAAGCTCACGATCTCAAAAGCGAGATTTTCATCGACGAGGCTAACGAGAAGGCTGTCAAGCATGCTCTCCGTACATACTACTATAACCCCACATCCATGATGGGCTGCCTCGATACAAACTTCCTTCGAACCGAAAAATATAGGTTCTACCATGATCTTTCTGCAGGTGATTAAGGCTTCAACGCCCAAAGCGACCACTATCTTTTTAGGATTTGACTTTATCAGCTTTGAAAATTCGTCGTAGTCGACTTTCCTACTCCCTCCCTCTCCAACATCTGGGACTTTCACGACAATTATCTCCCCTTTTCCGGGAGGTTCGAATCCTTCCAAAGGTTTAATTAGCACATCCTCCCCATCCTGAGCTGACATGAGGGCTACACCATTTCCACCATCGCTTGCCTCTTTTGCAAATATGAATCCATCGCTGTACCAGTACGTAACCTTGCTGTTTTCCTTTAGATTTCCAGAGGCTATGGCAACTATCGACTTGGAGTAAAGCTTCTTAACGAGCTCTTCAGAGAAGACATGAAGATCAAAGAGGTTTTTGGTTAACCATTCAACTCCACTCTCCGTGACTTCATAGAAGCCTTTGTGCACAACCCTGACAAAACCCATGTTAACGAGATCCTTAAAATGCTCCGAAATCGCCTGGGGGGTAAGATGGAGTTTTCTCGCAATATCCCTCTGATTTGCCTCCTTCCTTGAGATGAGTTCCGAGAGAATCAGTAATCTTACAGTATCCTTCCTGCTTAGAAGAACATTCATCAAACTAAGTAACTCCACAAGCTTTTATAATTTACCTTGCATTTTGCTTTTCAACTTACGACATTCCCACTATACTATTCGGTAAAGCACATCTCCCACATCCCTGTTATTATAGAGGACATCGTAGATTCCTGTAAGTAGTGGAAACTCATGATTTTCAACTTTTCCCTGAGATTTAAGCAGGTTAAAGAGCTTGTAAGCTTTCTTGGCATTTTCGTAACCCTCTATAACTCCCACTCCCCGTCTTTTCAGCTCTTCAAGTGCCTCCTTAACAGAAAGCCCTTTACCAAGAAGTTCACCAAGCATTCCATTCCTTCCACCCCTGAACGTAGCAATAAGATCTCCAAATCCAGAAAGACCATATACAGTCTCCTTTTTACCGCCCATTGCCTCAACAAAACGAGCGGTCTCACCTATCGCCATTGTTGCAATCACTCCTTTCAGATTGCTCATCTCAATGCCCCCCTTTCTTTCCTCGTAGCCTCTCACCCAAGCGATTCCTATCGAGTAAATATTCTTTAGAGCGGACGTAATCTCTGTGCCTACTATGTCAGTGCTCACTGTAACTCGATAAAACTCCGTTTCAAACAGTTTTGCGACATCCTTTGCAGCCCCATAATCTTCGCAGCTAAAAACAACTCTTGTTGGTGCCTTGTTTGCAACTTCCCTTGCTATCGATGGGCCGGTAATTGCAACAACCATGCTAGCAAGACTCGGTACCTCTTCAACAATGAATTCGGGAATCGTGAGAATTTTGCCATCCACCTCCAGCAATCCCTTTGCAATTGTTACCATCGATTTTCCATCCACATCATCTTTTATTCTTCTAAACGTCGGGATTACACCTTCAGTACTCACAGCGAGCAAAAGCAAATCAGCTTTCTTCATAGCTTCATGTAGCTCATCAGGGTAAAAGACCTCCACATCCAAACTTACGCCAATTCTCGGATGTTTTTCTCCCTTTTCAATTAACTTCAACAGTTCAACATCATATTCAGTCCCGTAAATCGCAACCTCAACCCCATTTTCTCTTAATGGAACCGTTAATGCTGAACCCATTGCACCCGCCCCAATAACAAGCACCCTCATGCTAAAAACTTAAATTTAAATTATTAAAAATGTTAGGTTTAGAACTTTAAATCAAAAGCGATCGACCAAAAATTTTTTTAGCACCTATTACAACTAAGGGTCAGGGTGGGGGAATTCTCATGCACAAAGAAGAGCTGGTATTTTTACATTTGACCTTGTTTCACATGAAGAGATTTTTTGAAGAAGCAGGAATTGCCAACGGCCATTTTTTGTCATATGAAAAACTTGGCATCCAGCCGGTGCACATCCACAGGAGCAAGGCTGACCACAAGAAGGCAATAATAACCTTGTGTAAAGGGATAACCGATATCTTCAAGGACAATCAACCAGAGGATGTTTTGAGGAATCCAAGGGTTAGAGAACTATTGGATGGGCTGGAGATTGAGCACCATTAGATATGCATCTTCTCCGTCTCTATAATAGCCTGGGATCACATCAATAACTTTAAAACCTTTTTTTTTATACAACTCCTGAGCCCTTTTATTGGATACTCTAACCTCAAGCATTATCGACTTCTTCCCTCTCTCAATACATCTTTGAATTGCTTCATCCATGAGTATGCTTCCAACCCCGTGTCCCCTGAATTCCTTCTTTACAGCGAAAGAGATTATTTTAGAGGAGTCGTTCATATCCATGACGGATATGTAGCCCACAACTTTTCCTCCGATATCTGCAACAAGGAGATCTGTGCTGTGAGAAAGGTAAATAAAGAGATCATAGGCTGGATTTTGAGGCTTAAAAGCCTCCTTCTCAATCTTCAAAATATCTCTAAAATCCCTTGGTGTATATCCCCTGACCATTACGGAGAGCACATATTTAATATTGCGTCCATGATTTAAAAATATGGTGTTCGATGGTCTTCTGGAGTTCATTGTACTCAACTACAGTGGAAAGGTGGTGGAAGTGGGTTCAGGGAGTTTTTTTAAGGTAGCAATTGAACTCCAAAAAAAGGGATTTGACGTCACTTGCACGGATATAAGGGACATTAAAGCTCCTAAAGGAATCAAATTCGTTATTGATGACATTAATAGCCCAACTCTTGAGATCTACAAAGGTTCTTCCCTAATTTATTCTATTAGGCCACCTTCAGAGCTATTTGAGGCTATTCGTTCTCTATCGAGAAAAGTTGGAGCAGATTGCATAATAAAATCCTTGCCCGATGAGATTCCTGAAAACTTCAGCCTTATCAACCATAAGGGAGATTTTTTTTACCTTTCAAGATTTTGATTGTGAAGAGTGATGAGAAGGAAAACAGGAAAAAAGATTATTAGGAATTATCAATTTTAATCCATGGCAAAAATCCTTACCATAAAGGACATCGAGAAGTGTGTTGGATGTGCCCTTTGCATGTATGCGTGCTCTAGGAAAAGCGCTAAGAATCCCTACATCGGCTACGACCACTCTGGAATTTTGGCGATAAGCCTCAGTGGATTTGAGAGAGGGGCAACGATTATCGTTTGCAGAGCATGTTTGGAGCCTCCCTGCAGTCAGGTTTGTCCCACAAATGCTCTGGTTCCGAGAAAGGGAGGTGGAGTCGTATATAAAGAGAAACTTTGCATAGGTTGTAATAACTGCATAGAGGCATGCACGATAGGTGCGATATTCAAAAGGCAAGATGGAAAAGTGGCGTTGTGCATCCATTGCGGTTACTGTGTCGATTTCTGTCCCCACGATGTGCTAGAGTACAAGGAGGTGTAGCCGATGTACGATTTTAATTTAAAAAGAATCCTCCATATCGATCTGGCCAATTACTCCTACTTTGTAGAGGAAAGAGATATGGGTGAGTGGATTGGTGGGACAGGAATAGCAACAAGACTCCTTTCTGAGAACATGAAAAAGGATGTTGACCCACTGAGCGAGGGTAA
This sequence comes from Archaeoglobales archaeon, assembly GCA_003662985.1. Lineage (GTDB taxonomy): Archaea > Halobacteriota > Archaeoglobi > Archaeoglobales > Archaeoglobaceae > Archaeoglobus_A. The sequence goes on from QMZD01000004.1 coordinate 15,016, forward strand.
CGTGATTGTTTTTGCCGTAGGTCCCTTCACTCCAGCTTATCCGTTCGCATCAAAGACTGTGGCGATGTTCAAAAGCCCCCTAACGGGCAATCTGGGAGAGAGTCACGCTGGCGGTAGAAGTGCAACCGCCATTGCAAATGCTGGCTACGATGCCATAGTGATCAAAGGAGCGAGCAGCAAGCCTATTTACGTCGTAATTGAGAACGAAAAGGTACATTTCAGAGATGCCAGAGTCCTGTGGGGAATAGAAGACTCGCTCATCACAGGGAGAATCATAGCAGAAAGGGAGATAGGAAGAGGTCTTAGGACTATAATGAGAATCGGTGGAGCTGGTGAAAAGCTCATTAGGTTTGCTGGAGTGATGACCGAAACTTATCGTCATTTTGGAAGAACAGGCTTAGGTGCGGTTTTCGGAAGCAAAAAGCTGAAAGCCTTGGTTGTTATTGGGAGGGGCACGAAAAAACCGAGTGATGCTAAGGGCTACAGGGAGGTTTACAGTAAGATATTTGAGATCGCAACCACCTCGGATGCGATGAAAAAATACTACCTCATTGGAACTCCTGTGAACATCGCACCTCTCAACGAGCTAAGGGCATTACCAACCAGAAATCTCGAATCAGCTTACTTTGAAAAAGCAGAAGAGATAAGCGGGGAGAAATTTGCAGAGTTCAACCTCGCAAGGAGAATAGCATGCAACCACTGTCCAACTGCATGCATACACATCGCAGCTTTAAGAATTCCCTACGAGGATGAGCCGTATTTCCACAAGACGATCATGATCTCCTATGATTACGAATTAATTTACTCCCTCGGTTCTATGCTCGGTGTTGGAGACAGAGATTCCCTGCTTAAACTAATGCATAGGGTGGAGCTGTATGGAATGGATGCGATGAGCACAGGAGTTTGCCTTGCCTGGGCAACGGAGGCTTTAAAGAAAGGATTGATCTCAAAGAACGATACCCTGATTCCACTAGAATTCGGTAATGCTGAAGCGTATGTTAAGGCAATCGATAACCTATATCTCCAGCCAAATGAATTCTACAAAACGCTCGCGCAAGGGGTTGAGATGGCTGCTAGGAAATACGGCGGTGAGGAATTCGCCTTAGCCTTTGGTGGCAATGAGATGCCAGGCTACCATACCGGTCATGGTGGATACATAGGCTACCTCATTGGCTTAAGGCATAGCCATCTGGATAATGCCGGCTATTCAATAGATCAGAAGGCAAAGGAGGAGCTTACGCCTGAGGAACTCGTGGACAAGCTCGTGGAGGAGGAAAGTTGGAGACAGATACTTTCAAGCCTCGTGGTGTGTTTCTTCGCTAGGGGAGTTTATACACCCGAGATAGTGGTCGAGGCTTTCAAACCCCTCGGAATCGAAATGAGCGAGGATGAACTAAAAGAGACCGGTAGAAAGATTTATTCGGAGAAGTTAAAGCTGAAGAAAGAGCTTGGATTTGATCTGAGTAAGATAAGAATTCCCAAGAGGATTTTCGAGGTTGAAACCTTTAAAGGAAAACTCGACAGGAAATATATCGAAAATGCTTTGAAATATTACGAGCAGAGGTACTACGAAATCGTTTAGGTTTAACGAGGGGAAAACATGGAAAAACTTAAGATCTCAATGTTAGGGGTTCTCATCTTCCTGATACTCGCATCGCCAGCACTTGCAGACAGGGGAATGATACCCCTAACACCTTCTATACTCGAAGAATCGGAGCAGAATGCGATAATTGCGTGGAATGGGAACGAAGAGATTCTAATTCTGGCGACTAAGGTCGAAGCTTCTAACAATACAACAGTTTTAGAAATACTTCCTCTTCCATCCAAACCAAAGGTTGAGAAAGCAAAGGTGGAATCATTCTACAAGCTTTTCGAAATTTTGAATAGAAAGTATAGAGCTATGGGCGGCTTCGGTTTTGCAGCACAAAAAGGTGGTGGCTTTGAGATAGTTTTTCAAAAAAGGATCGGGATGCATTATCTGACAGTTGTTTATGTAAGTGATCCCGATGATTTCTCAAGATGGTTCAGGGATTTCATAACTGAAAGAAAAATAAACGCCTCGGAGGTAAAAATTCCTGCAGGCTTCACCCAGATTATCGGGGACTACACCTCTAGAGGATATAACTATTTCGTAATAGACCTAATTAACGTTACCACAGAACAAAGGACGGTTGATCCAATTTTATACAGATTTAAAATTGACAAGCTCTACTATCCTTTGAAAATAACCTCCTCGATAAAATCCGACACGAGAATCAACCTCTTCCTTCTTGCAAACGGTATTGTCATGCAAGAAGATTTGAAGAGAGCTAGAATGTGGGAAATTAGGAATCCGAGTGTTTACACCTTTTTAAGCAAATCCCAGCTAGCGGAGGTAAATTCCCAGATAGCTGAGATTCTCGATGGGGCTTATGTGGTTAACGCGTATTACGTAGGCAATACGGCACACCTGGTGGATGATCTTGAAGTTTACAAACTCCACATTCCCGGCATTCACGAACATCTGGCAAAGCTTTTGGAGGGTACAACCATATACCTTTGCCTTTCAGCTTTTTCGGCTTTAAACATGGGTGGGTTTACCCTTTTCGCCTCAATAATGGTATTCTCACCCTTACTCGGTTTTCTGGCGGTGTTTTACATCCTACATAGAGCCATAAAAAGCCCAAAGGTGGAAATTAGAAATGCAAAAATAAGGAAATACCTTTCCTACATTGTCCCAGCTTTGGTAACCATCCTTATCGCCTTATTACCGGGTATTCTAGCTTTTATGAGTATTTTCATACTCTTCTTCCTAGGTGTAGTATTCGCCCTCTATATAGCTGTAAAGGTTATTTTTAAACCCCAAAAATAGCAATTTTCTTTATTTCTTTTCATCCTAATTTTCCATCAGTTAAAATAATAATAGTATTCTCCTTTGCTCTTTTGCTCCCTGTCAAGCCTTGAATTCAACTTGTTAACTCTCGGCCTCCTCGTCTCCTCATCCCTCCTGAAGGTGATGCCGAGATTTGCGAGGAATCTGTTCATTCCATCCTTCATGCTTAATGGCCTGCTGGATTTACCTCTCCTGCCGGGCTCCCCTTCGAAAACTATCAGCCTGTCAGAGATCATGTCGATCAGATAGATATCATGGTCAACAACGAAGACGCTCTTCTTGGTGTTCAGAGCGAATCTCCTTATGATCCTTGCAACCTCAGTTCGTTGTTCTACATCTAAATGGGCGGAGGGTTCGTCGAGAAGATAGAGATCCGCTTCCCTCAGCAAGCATGCGATGATTGCAACCCTCTGCAATTCCCCCCCACTCAGATCATTCAAATTCCTGTCCATCAGCTCCTCAACCCTCAAAGGCTTCAAAAATTCGGTTTTGTAGTATGAAGTATTGACCATCGGGTTGATCGAGGTGAGAAAAGCGGCAACCGATTTTTCAACCTCAGCCTTGATATACTGAGGCTTATAGGATGTTTTCAGCTTTAAATCAACCTTCTTTTCATCATCCTCGAGTACTCCAGCCAGAATCTTTACGAAGGTCGATTTTCCCGTAGCATTCGGTCCAACGATGCCAAGAACCTCGGATTGTTTGATATCTCCTCCTTCCGTTTGCAGTCTGAAACCATTCAGGGACTTGGTAAAAGCCGGATACTCCACCATGATGTTCTCCAGCTCGCTTTCCCTCGGTTGAAAAACATCGAACTCGATCGCTTTATCCCTTATCCTTATGTTCTCCTCAGGCAAGTATCCTCTAAGATACTGATTTATTCCCGTTCTGACTCCCTTCGGATGGGTTATTACCCCGTAAACTGCAGGCTCACCGTAAGACAGGTGAACGTAATCGGCGAGCATGTCCAGAATTGCGATGTCATGCTCTACGATAAGCACAGGCTTTTTCTCTGCTTTCTCCTTAATAACCTTCGCGACAGCGGTACGCTGATAGATGTCGAGATAAGAAGTTACCTCATCGAGGAAATAGAAGTCCGCATCCCTTAAAAGGCAGGCAGCTATAGCCAGTCTTTGAAGTTCCCCTCCGCTAAGATTTTTAACATCTCTTTCCAGGGAATTTCTAAGCCCAAGTTTATCAACCAGCTCATCCATTCCGCCTATCTCATCAGCCTTTTCAAGGAGATCTCCCGCTTTCCCGCTGTAAACCTTCGGGATGGCTTCTATGTACTGCGGTTTAAGGCTTGTCTTTATTCCATCCTTCAAAGCCTTTAAATAATCCAGCAGCTCCGTTCCAGCAAACCTCTCGAAGATTTCATCCCATTCTGCACCTTCCTTTCCGAGATTCGGTTTCAGCTGTCCGGAAAGAATTCTCACAGCCGTCGTTTTTCCAGTACCGTTTGGACCTAGCAGTCCTACTACATGCCCTTTTCGCGGTATGGGGAGGTTGTAAAGCATAAATCCATTTTGGCCGTATCTATGGACTTCTTTGCCTTCTAGCTCGTGCGGTAAACCAACGATGGAGATCGCATTGAACGGACATTTCTTCACGCATATCCCGCATCCAACGCATAACTCCTCAGATATAATCGCTCTGTCCTCAATGATTACTGCTTCTCCTCCCGTTCTGACCACGGGACAGTACTTCAGGCATTCCTGACTGCACTTTTCGGGTTTACAGCTATCCCTGTCAACAACTGCGATCCTGAGTTCCATGTTCCCACCTAGAGGTTCAGAAAGAGTGTCCAAGTTATGTACCAGGTTGTAAACGTCATAAAGGCAATTCCCGCCCAGTCCTTGCTTTGGAGCTCGATTCCAAATCTGGGCATTAGGAATTTATTCAAATAGATAAAAATGACCAGAACGATTATCCCCATTGGGTCACGAGATCTCATACTTCCCGAAATCAGGAAGGATATGAGACCCGCAATAATGCCGAAAAGAAGGGGTAAGAATGTTTTAATTATGTCTTTTTTATAATCGACCTCCTCAACTTCGGCCTCTAGCTCGATTTCAAGCTTCTCCTTTACTTTTTTGGATTCTTTAGCTTCCTTAATCTTGGCTTCTCTGATTTCTTCAGCTTTTTTGCTCTCTAGCCTCTTCTCCTTTTTCTCCGGCTTTTTCTCTGGCTTCTTCTTTGGTTTTTTCTTTTTCTTCCTCTTTGCCATACTCTCACCGCTATCTATCCGGCTCTATCTGAACGATGGTCTTGCAGATAGGAACATCGGCAAAGGAAGTTGTTTGAAGGGTTTACCTTCGCATTCTCCCTTTATTCTTGCAATGAGGTCCTCAACCTCCATCAGTTCCTTTTTCTGCCTTTTAAGCGTTGATTCTTCTCTTATGGTTACCATAATCTTATTCTCAGTAACCTCTCTTTCTCCAATAACCGCTATAAATGGTATCCACTCTGTTGAGGCATCTCTGACTTTCTTTCCGAGGGTTTCATCTCTGTCATCAACGTCAACCCTTATGCCAGCATCCTTGAGCCTTTCAGCGATTTCAACAGACTTCTCCAGATACTTCTCCGATACCGGTATCACCCTCACTTGGGTTGGAGAGAGCCACAGGGGCAACGAGGGAAGTTCACCCTTTTCCTTTTTCATATAAGCTTTCTCCAGTATCGCGTAGATGCACCTCTCCACAGCCCCACTCAGGGAGCAGTGGAGAATATAGGGCCTTTTTTTCTCCCCATCAACATCCACATAGCTTATATCGTATCTCTCCGCATTTTCAACGTCTATCTGAACTGTACTCAAAGCCGATGCCTTATCAAGAGAATCGACAAAATTGAACTCGAACTTCAGAACGAAATAGAAGAATCTGCTGTCCCACATCTCAATCAGAATCGGTCTCCCCAAGATGTCAACAAGGCTGTGGATGAACTCCCTGTTTTCCTCGTAGAAGTCCTTTGTAATCCTAACGGCAGTTTCGTATTCATCCGACTCCAGTCCGATATCCCTGAGGACTTCTACCGCCAGCTTATACTGATTCAAGAACTCCTGCTTGGCCTCTTCCATATCTCTTGCCAATGTATGCATATCTGGCATTGTGAAGGCTCTGAGTCTTCTCAATCCTACAAGCTCACCCCTTTGCTCCTTTCTGAAAGAGTATCTCGTTAATTCATACATCTTCAGCGGAAGATTCTTGTAGGTGATGATCGCATCGTGCTTCATCAAGAACTGGCCAAAGCATGCGGCAAACCTGAGGAAAAACTCTCTTTTGTCCCCACTTATGATATATTGCCTCGCAGGAAACCTTTCCAGATACTTTCGAAGGGTAGGATGTTCGCGATCGTACATCAGAGGTGTTTCAACCTCCATAGCACCATATTCAACGCACTTGTCCGTTATGTACGTCTCAAGAAGGCTTTTTATCAGTCTGCCCTTAGGATAATACCTCATATGACCAGAGTCGCTTGCCGGTTCATAGTCGGCCAGCTGCAATCTTTGCATGTATTCAACATGGGGTGGAATCCTGTCAACAGCTCTTTTCTTCGCTATCTCGTATCTCACGAATTTTTCAAGGTTTTCATGTCCCTTGAAGTCAAACTTTTCCACTTCCACAAGCTCCTTTTCAGGAGTTAAGATGTACCAGTAGCTTTTCGCCTTTTCCTCGGCCTTCAGAGCTTCAGTGAATTCCTTTTCTTCCTCTTTACCCTCGGCAACAATCTCTCTCGATAGCTCGCTTAACGGATGGCCTTTGCAAGAGATATTGAAGGACTTGTACCAGCCGAAGGGTGCCCTATGCACTTCAAAGGAGTCTTTGAGTCCAGTTTCGATTTCTCTGAGGAGTTTTATTCCGGTTTTCGCATCTGCAAGATTGGGTGAAAGGTGAGCATACGGGTAAACCAGAATTCTCTCCGCTCCAACCTTTTCTGCAATTTCCTTGATGTCTTCAACAGCTTTTCCAGCGGTTCTTTCATCATCATCCTTCTCGACCGAGGTAAAAACAACGAGAACTTCATCCAAGCGCTTTCCCTTCTCCTTGGCATCTTCAGCTACCGAGGTTTTTCTCTTTAGCTCATACTCCATGAAATCAGCGTGAATTAGGAGAAGCTTCATGAACCTCGAATTTATAAAGGGGGTATTAAAGTTTTCTATCCTCTACCTCCGATATTCGTTTATTTTTTAATCGATTTGATTCAATCCTCCAACTTCAGCTCTTTCGCAAAATTAACGATGTCCCCAACTATGATCAAAACCGGACCTTTAACATCACTCTTTTTCAAGATATCAGCTATGTTAGAGAGCTTACCAAAAATCGTTCTTTCACTTTCAAGCGTGCCATTTTCAACAACCGCTACTGGTGTTTCCGGATTTCTCCCTTGCCTTATAAGTTCAACTGAGACTTCTCCAATTCTATCTCTACCCATGAGGATGACTACCGTGCCTTCAATGAGGGTTTTCGACCATTTTTGTACATCTTCTCTGCCAGTAACAACGAGCAGAGATGAGGAGAGGTTGGGATGGGTTAGAGGTATACCAGCATTTGTCGGAACACCGCTTATCGA
>QMZD01000005.1 GCA_003662985.1 Archaeoglobales archaeon
ATGTGTTGGTATGGCAAAATTAAAAGGACATTTTGTTTCTTATATTTCTGGTGCTTTTTTAGTAGCCACTTTGTTGCTCATTCTGTTTATGGCTGTGACAGCTAAGGTAGGAATGACGGTTGTTCTAGAATCCCCTGCTGAAAAATGGACCAGTTATGATAATAGTACGCTAAACTTTACTTTCACGTTTTTCGGTCCAAAAAAAGCTGACTGTATCCTCTATATAGATAACAACGTTAGTGGTTACATAAGCACTAAAAAGAAAGTTTCTACATCGATACAAGCCAATAAATCATACTCAGAAGAAAACCACATGTGGAGCGTAACATGTGTAAGCAAAAAGAAACATGCAACCAATTCAAGCTGGTTTTTCTACGATAAAACTGGGCCTAAGATAGTATGGGTCGGGATATTTGGGGCAAATACTAGTTTTGGTAATAACAATACAACTACAAGCGCCTTAGATATAACAGCGATTGCAAACATAACTGATAACGGCAAGGGAGTCGGTTCTATTTCTGCATCGACAACCAGTGGTACCTGCTCGATTATCTCTTTGACACCAATCCAGAAAGGTTATCAAGTAAATATAACCTGCAACTACTCAAATATCACAGATGTTGTGTTCCTAACTCTATTCTCGCAAGATCTGATAGACATAGGCAGTGCAAACAGCAACACATCAACACAGAAAATAGTGGTAGATCACACCTTGCCTGAGCTGCAAGTAATCTCACCAACAGATGACAAAATTGAAGGAAACGTGACGGTCAGCGTAATTGTTGCGGATCACAATACTGGGGTTAAAGATGTGACTCTAAATGGAGCGTCCATGTCTCTGTATGAGGGGGATATATTTGCGGGTAATTGGACAATTGCTTATGATACCACGATGTTAATAAAGAATGGGAATTACGAGTTCTGTTTCACTGCAAAAGACTATACAAACAACTCAAACACAATCTGTGTAACCAAATACGTTGAGAATAACAATCTTCTGACATCTGGCTTCAAGTGACACTATACCAACCTATATAGGAGACGACATAACGTTCACAGCGAAATATATTCACTATTATAAACCGATAAATGGTACATGCGAGATAACAATAGACGGATTAACGTATCCAATGACGTTCAATGGTTATAACTACACCTACACTTACAATGCTCTTTCTTCTGAAAAAATAGCCTACAGCGTCTCATGTACTAATGCAACCTATGACAACCTAACAGCAAATTCTATTACCTGGGTAATTTATCCGTCAGAGATACATGGATATGTCTACAGCATGGCAACTGGTAAACTTATACCTGATGCAAAAGTAACGTTGAGAGAGTTATGGCCGGGTGATTATTTATACACCTACAATGCCACTAACGGTAGTTTCATTTTGAATATGTCAGATCCTACAATGTCTGTGTACTTAATACAGGCAGTTTGGTATGATTCAGATGGTGTCGCTAGGTACTGCTCCCCAATGCTACCACCTAAACGCCCACCATCTTTAAGACCTGGTGAGACAAAGGCAATAGGCTATATAGACTTGTACCTTGTTGATGCAACCACCTTAAACATAACCTCTGCCACACAAGATGCTAATCCAACGACGTTTTCCGTAGAGGTCTTCTACAAGAACATACCCGTAGCTAGTTGTATAAAAGTAAATGCACCTCTCGAGATAGTTGTTCAAGCAAACAACAACTATACTTTAGGTTACTTCAAGATGGAACTCAATGGAACTCCTTCAAAGGTGATAAGTGTAAATGCTAATGACTTGCCCCCAGGTTCTGTTTACAATATCAGTTTAGACTTAACAGCTGTCTCATACAAATTGAACGGTACCATACTGCTGAATGGTGTGGGGGGAGGTATTGATTACTTGGGAATAGAAGTTTATACATATGCTGGTGATGTTGTCCCAACAGCATCAGCTATCCCATTCTCAAACTCAAGTATAAATGCAACGAACGGATACTACGAACTAACACTTCCTGCAGACACAAAGATGGAGATAATTTTCTACGCGAAGGATGGAGATAAATACTACATTGGACAGCTACACAACATTCAGCTCTCAAATGATACAACTATGAACGTCACGCTACAGCAGGCTGCTGGGATACCAACTTGGAATGCATTCTTGCAAACAAATCTACCAAAAGTTTCTCTGGTTTTTCTAAGGGTTGACAGAGTGTGTTAAGGTACATTCTTTGAAGCAAAGGTTGCATACCCGGATGGAAACACAATCACCTGGATGATAGAAAGGGACAAAACAACAGCCCAGTGTGGTGATATCTTACCGTATGTTTTACCGTTGCCAATTGGTTCAAGTATTACTGGGGGCATAATAAGTCTAAAGTCTCCACCATTTACAACAAGTATCAGTTCAGCGGAGATAGCCAATGGCAGTGTAGTGGTAACCATGCCTCTTTTTGACGTGAGGGATCCTGATACAAACTCACTGATAACAGATGTTACCGTTCTTTTTCTGAAGTACGTTTCTTATTGCGATATACCAGAGCCAAACATGACTGCATGTAAGATTGCTGAGATGGGCGCAGAGGACTTTGCTCCGCTAAGAGTGATAATGGCTGGAAAGGTAGATATAAGGATAGTACTTGGCAGTGGTCACATAGTTGAGTTTGTTGGAGTAGATCTGATAAACTCAGGGCCATTAAAGGCCGATATAGACATAGATCCTGAAACGTATGTAAATAGATCTACTTCAACGATAGAGAAGATTTGGAAGATTGGATCGTTCGCTCCAGATATGTATGAATACATCTTGATCGGAATACCTTACGATATAACAGTAGAGGAGAGTCAACCAGTTAATATGAGCATACCCGTCCTTTATGATAATAACTGGAACATTATATGGAATGGAACCGGCCCAGTTCCTATTGACTACAGTGATTTTGATTCGAACTTTTTCACAAGTGGAGTCCAGTGTAGTGATACTGATGCTAATTTAACGGAAACGAGTTGTTATAGGGATAAAGCAAATAACATGGTGTGGATGAAGATTCCTCATTTCTCAGGCATTGGACCAGAGTTATCGGGTACACTGGATAGTACAGCTCCAACAATCTCAGATCTTTCACCGAGCGATGGATACTCAACAACAAACACAAAACCAACCTTCACGTTCAAAGTTACAGATAATGATCCACAAAACACTTGTTATCTGTATGTAGATAGCTTACTGGTCGCAACCGTAACCGTTACTACAAATACAAGTTCATCAATAGCTCCGTCTATCCCCTTATCAGTAGAGCCCCACACATGGTATTTACTATGTGAGGATGGTGTCTTAAATCAGGGAAAATCACAAGTTAGGATCATAGAGATAACAGGCGAGATAGGCCTACCAAGTAAAGTAGATGGGGTTAGTGGAAATGGTGGTTTCATAGTCGTCAGCCCTACGCCATCTCCACCACCAATAGAGTTAGATAGTTCGCTTGACCTGATGCTTGGGTACAAAGTAGAGTTTACGTACTCTGGTAGTACGTATTCCCTTAAGATAGAGAAGATCTATGAAAACGAGGTAACAATAGTCATAAAGTCAGAACCGGCAATCATAGAAATTGCAGAAGGTGAAACCAAAGAAGTAGACATAGACGGAGATAGTAGCAATGATATAGCAGTAATGGTAGAGCAAATCTACAACGCAACAATGGCAAGGATAAAGATATCACTCATACCGGAGGGAAAAAGGGGTTGAAATAACACATGAAGAGGTTGGGATTACTCCTGAAAGGAAAGAAATTGAAGAAAAAAGTTGAAGAGAAAATACCAGTGAAGGCTAAACTTGAAGACGCGTATCTCCTAGTTTTGGTTGCGGTTTTTGTAGTGGTGGGCGTAGGGATTGTATTATTTATCCTAAGGAAGAAATTCTATTGAAATTCTTCTACTAATACCAAGATGCCATAGCTACTGCAACCCCAATTTTCCTTCTATCAGCCGATGTATCGACCAACAATCTCAAAATGTGGTTACTTGCATATCAGCCAGAGCCGATGAGAAAGGAGGCAAATAGATTATCTAATTATGTCAACACGAGATTTACAGCGAAGGTGAATAATCGAAGTCGCTGTTTTTCTTCCAATTTTTTATAGCTTAACCACCTTTTTTCGATGCAGTACCTGAAATTATATGGTATGTATTAAATAAATACCACAACTTTCATAAACCTTAGAAGTAAAACTTTAGAACTAAGCATTCACAAACTGAATCTGCCGGGGTTGCAGAGAGGTACTGCGCCAGCCTTGAGAGCTGGTGCCCGTAAGGGCTCCTGGGTTCAAATCCCAGCCCCGGCGTCAGAAATTTAGTTTCTACGCCGTTCATTTCTCAAATAAACTAACTAAAACAGCTTTTCACCGAAAAACAGAAATATTAATATTTATCCAAAACTAGTATGGAATTTGATTCAAGAAGAAACTTGCCGAGAGACAAAAAAGTAGGATATCAGTGTTGGTTTTGCAAGGCGGAGGGCAGAAGCGTTGTATTTGACACCGTACAGGCTCTTGCCGGCCACATTAGGATGGCTCACAAAAGCAGCACAAGAAGGAGAAAGAGGGCTAAACAGATAGAGAAAGCTGTGAACAAAATAGCAGGAATTTTCTCGGAAGATCAAGTTATTAGGATTATACTACGCCACCGCGGAGAACCGATAGCCGAGTTCCGGATGACACCTTCGATCAAAAAGATAGTTGAAGAAGCTCTGGAGATATCCAAAAAATTCGACAATAGAGCACTCCCTGTAGCTATCGTCCTTTCTAACCTTGGACTTTCAGAACTCAGGTGGTACGTATGAGCGAGCTCGAAAATGCTGTAGGAGAACTTAGGAGGCTCGCGAGGAAGGAGCACTTAGATCGAGAAGAATTGGAAAGGGCAAAAGATAGTATGAGAGAACTCAGGAGAATGGGTTTCAGTAGCGAAGAAATTAGCGAGCTATCTGAGAGAACTTGGAGCCCCTCTACGATAAGGCAATATGCGGCGTCAGTTAAAGTTGAGAAGGGGACAAGAGACCTCGCGATAAAGATGCTGGCAGAACTCGTTGAAAGAGGATTAACACTGAGCGATGTGGAGATGTTTCTGGGTATGCGAAAGAGACTCGAGGAGCTCGGAATTAGTTTTGAGGAATTCACCAATCTTCTAGAAGAGCTGAGGAGAAAGAACATTGAGCTCAGAGACTTGATCCACGTCCAACGAATGCTGGAAGATGGGCTAACAAGCGAAGAGATTGAGTCCGCAGTATCTTGTAAATCAGAACTCCAGAAGCTCGGAATAAATGTCGACCACGTTAAAAGGATAGTCGAGGTTTCAAAGTTTTACGGAGGATTGAACGAATTCTTGGAGGCTGTGGAGAAGTTTAAAGAGCTTAAATCCATAAGGAGCGAACTAGAGAAGCTAGAAGTTCTCAAGAGAAGCCTCAATAGCAGAATACGTGAGCTCAGGGAGGAAATTTCAAACCTTGAAGAGCGGAGGAGCAAGATAAAATATGCACTAAATCTTTTTGGTGAGCTGAAGAAGCGGGGATTTGACGAGAGAGCTCTTGAGGTACTTAGAAAGGCTGCGGAAAAGTACGGCGGAGTGAAAGAAGTCCTAACGGCCGTGAATACCTTCGGAAAAGTTAAGGAGATTGAACGAAAAATCTTCGAAGCCGAGAAGATTAAGTCTGAGGTAGAGGCGGAGCTTAAGTTACTTAAAGCCGATTACGTTCACCTCCAAACTGTCGTTAAGTTGTGCGATGAACTGCTCTACAAGCACGGATTCACAATTCAGGCAATTACGGATGTTTATGAGATCGCTAAAAGGTACGGGAATCCAATAGAAGTCATAAAGACGATTGAAAAGTATGGAAGCATAAGAGAACTGGATGAGGAAATAAAGAAGCTAGAGGTAAGAAGAAAAGAGCTGGAAGCGAGAATTTCCGAACTTGAGGAACAAACGCAAGTGATGAGAAGAAGAGTAGGGGAAGTCAAGAAGTTCGTTGAGGAAGTTTTTGAAGCTTCTGCCAACGCAATTAGGAGAAAGATCGAGGAAACTATTGACAGCATAGCTTCGGGTTACGAGGAGTACGCGAGAAGACTTGGCGAACTTAAGAGGGAAGCAGGGAAGTTCGAGAAGGAGTTAGAATTTGCGAGAGTGTTTAATACCTTGTTGATGCACCCAGAAGCAATTAAAGAGCCTCAAAAGCACTTCTGCTCGGTAGCACTTCGGGCAATCTACAACCACTGTATTCGAGTAGGGTACAATCCTACAGTGAAGGTCTACGAATCTGTGAGAGAGAAAGTTGTCTACGATAAAAAAGTGACGCTTCTCGAAGTCTTGGAACTGGCCTTAAAGGCTTTCAGATTATGAGCTTGGAAAAAATTGAGAGGTGCATAGAGGAGCTTGAAGCCATAAAACACTACAAGGAAGTGAAGAGGGAGAGAGACAAACTTCTGAAGAGAGTCGAGGAACTCGAAAATGAATTGCGGGTTGTGAGAGAAAGAACGAAAGAATACTCGGAAAAGATAAGAGAGCTAGAAAGAGAGATCACAAAGAGGGACACCGAAATGGCGTATCTTAAATCGGAGCTCAATGCAAAGAACAGCAGGATTCGCAAGCTAGAGAAGACTCTTAGTGAATACGAACTAAGGATTATTGAGCTGGAAGGAATCAAAGCTACCGCTGAGGGTAAGACCGTCGCAGAAGTGGTAGGGGAAATCCCCAAAAAGGAAAAGAAAGAAATTGAGAGAAAGAGCAAGGAAATATTTGCTAAGAAGTTAGGGAAATCGTGGAAGATTCTGAAAAACCCAAGCTGGTCTGGTTTTTGATATGGAAGGGGGTTGTATATGTTCCGAGAGGGGAGAGCTACGTTGCAAAGATGGCTGAGTACGCTAATGCAAACTACGTCTTTTCAGATCTGAACGGCACCGGAAGTGCGAAGGTAACTCTTGAGGATCTGCTGCTTAGGGGAAGCGATGCCGATGTGGCAGTTTACTCATCCTACAGAGTCAAGAATGTAAGTGATCTGCTCGAAATCGACAGCAGACTTTCGGAGATCAAGGCTGTTAAAACCGGAAGGATCTACAGAATTTCAGAAGATTATTGGCAGCTCGGATTGCTACACACTGATGTCGTAGTAAAGGATTTGGCTGCCATATATCATCCAGACAAATTCAAAGACTACAAACCGAGGTTTTTCGTAAAACTCGAAAAATGAAGAGAGTTATTTTTTTCCTAATACTTTTTGTATTCTCCCTCTTCTCAGTTTTTGCGGGGATCATGATAGGATCTGTTAGCGTGAGCCTGAAAGACATGCTCAACGCCTTAAACGGCTCCGAAGACATAAAGAGCTATATAATACTTAACGTCAGACTTCCGAGAACCGTTGCCGCATACCTTGGCGGCGCTACCCTAGCTTTGAGCGGGCTTTTACTCCAGACCTACTTCAGAAATCCTCTAGCTGGCCCCTACGTTCTCGGAATTTCATCAGCAGCTTCCTTCGGAGTAGCCCTATACGTTCTGTCGGGCATCGGAATCGGATACTACGGACTTGTCGGTTCGGCTATGGCGGGATCGTTAGCTGCTATTGTCCTTGTGCTAATCATTGCAAGCAGAGTAAAAAGCGCCGTAACACTGCTCATAATCGGGCTCATGCTCGGCTACATATTCGGAGCCCTCGAAAGAATACTCATAACGTTTGCTGAAAGCGAGGCCGTGCACCAATTCGTTTTGTGGACGTTTGGAAGCTTTTCTGGAGTAACTTGCGAAGACCTTCCGATAATATTTTCCGTAACGCTTTTAGTGTTCTCATTTGCAGTTTTTTTGGCCAAACCGCTAAACGCTCTGCTTATGGGTGAAGATTATGCGAAGAGTATGGGTGTGAACGTTAAGCTTACGAGAGTAGCCATCGTTCTTCTCTCAAGCATTTCAGCCGCTGTGATTACGGCGTTTGCAGGGATAATCGCATTTATAGGCTTAGCAACACCCCACATAACCCGCTTAATTTTCAGAACGTCTGATCACAGGGCGCTCATACCTTCCGTAATAGTGTGCGGAGCTCTGATAACCGTGCTCTGCGATATATTCTCCCGAACAATCGTTGCTCCAATTGAGCTACCGATCAGCGTTGCCACATCACTCATCGGAGCACCCATAGTAATATCACTTATACTCAGAAGGAAAAGGATCTCCTGATCTCGTCTACAACTCCAAAGATCTTCTCTTCGCTCAGCTCCTTAAGTCTGTAGTATAACCCCCCAGTTATCTCGCTTATCTCTCTTGCATAACCGAGAGAAACGAAATCATCAGCATCGAACACGACTGTCAGAATTTTATCTCGAGCAATTGCTTCCGAGATTCTCTCTATTTCTCTCTTAATATCCCCTGAAATGGAAACGTTTGCTCTGCCGTCCGTGATCAAAACAAGAATCGGAACGTATCCTTTTCTCGTTTCGATTCTCAGCAAATCCCTCGCTTTGAGAAGTCCTGCAGCAAGTGGTGTTTTACCACCAGTAGTCAGTTCGGCAAGTCTCTTTGCAGCAAGCTGCGGCGATGAGGTTGGAGGGACGACGACTTCGGCGGAGTTATTTTTGAATACAATCATGGAAACTCGATCCTTCCTAATGTAGGCATCCTGAAGAAGTCTAAAGATCAATCCCTTCGCAAGCTCCATTCTTCTCAAGGATGCCATCGAGCTGCTTGCATCAACGAGCACTGCTATGCTTGAGGCAGATCTACTCGAACAGATCTTATATCTGTAATCCCTTTCCTCTGGAATTCTGACTCCTCTGCTCAACGCAGTTCTTACTGTAGCGCCAATCGCTATCTCTTCTCCGCTTAATCTGAAGTCCACGTATCTCCCGCTTTTTCCGATGGATTTCACCCTTTTACCTTTGACGGCCTCAATTTTCGACGAGAAGTCGAATTTTGGTAGCAGAGTCCTTCCTATCTCGTGTTTTTTCTCTCCTCCGGACTTTGCGGTAATTTCGGCATCTTCCTTTTAGCTTCATCTTTTTCCTCTTTTTCTTTCCGTTCTTCTTCCGCCTCTTGTATCGCATTCTTGAGAATGCTCTCTATTTTATCAAACTCCAATTTCGGCTCCTCAAACGGTTTCGATTTCATTCTGTGTGGCAGGGTTAACTCAGCAACTTCCATGACGTCTTCCAAGCTCACTTCTTTCCTACCTTTAAAAGCAGCTAAAGCCTTTGCCGCTCTAATAGTTATTATATCAGCTCTGTGGGTTTCTATCCCCAATTCACTACACAGCCTCGCAACAGCATGAACTATTTCGTCTGAAACTGTAACTTCGTTGAGTATGTTCCTGGCAATTTCGATTCTCTTCCTCAGCTTTTCCTGTTCCGGTTCGAACTTTTTGTAAAAGGCTTCTGGATTCTTGGAAAATTCTTCCACTCTCTTAATAACTTCTGCTCTCAGTTCGGGATCACTTATAGCTTTCACATCGACGACCATACCGAATCTATCGAGGAGCTGGGGTCGTAGCTCACCCTCTTCTGGATTCATGGTTCCCACGAGAATGAACCTTGAGGGATGTCTGAACGAAATCCCCTCCCTCTCGATGACGTTCCAGCCACTCGCTGCGACGTCAAGCAGAGTATCTACTATGTGATCATCGAGCAAGTTCACTTCATCTATGTAGAGGATGTTGTTGTTAGCTTCAGCCAAAATACCAGGCTGAAAAGCCTTAATACCATCCTTCAAGGCTCTCTCGAAATCGAGCGTTCCAACAACTCTGTCTTCAGTTGCTGAAAGTGGTAGCTCAACAATCCTCATTCTCCTTTTCACGAATTTCTTTTCCTTCTTTCTGCATTCATCGCACATAGCTTCCTTAGAGCAGTTAAATATGCAGTCTGAAACTTCGATTTCGGGAAGAACGTCAGCAAGAGCTCTTACAGCTGTCGACTTCCCTGTTCCCTTATCACCTCTGAGCAAAACACCCCCTATCTTCGGATTTATGGCGTTCAAAATTAGGGCTTTCTTCATTTTCTCCTGCCCGACTATTGCCGTAAATGGATATATCATGAGACAACCTACCTGAGAACATCCTTAAAGCTCATATCTCGATCTCTAAAGCTCAAAACCTTTTTTCCAACCTCCAAAAGATCGAGATTTCTAGCGTTGATTTCTCCAACGGGAAATCCCGTGTCGATTATTATCTTTCCTTCGGCAAGCTTGACAGCCCTCCCAAAGCTCTCATCACTTATCCGCTCGTAAGGTTTCTCACTAACAACGGCATTTGCCAAGCATTTTGCCACTACGAAGTCCACATCGTTTTCGTGAAGGACTCCAACTGTAAAACCAACGCCCTTTTTCGCAAGAAACCTCATAAGTTTTGATCCTGTGCCAGCTCCGCAGACCACGTGAACTTTCGCATCGCCGCAGTTTCTAATCTCAAAGGAACCTATGTTTTCTTCGAAGTAAGCGTTGCTTATTCCGTAAGCCTTGCCGAGGTTTTCTGCTGTGAGGACTTCTTCTGGAATTCCTTGGCATATCCACCCGTTTCCGATGAGCACGACTCTGTCGCATATCCTCAAAGCCAATTCGATGTCGTGGGTTGTCAGCACGATCGCAACGTTTTTTTCGCTCGCAATCCTGCGAAGTAAGAGCATTATCTCCACTTTGTGTTTGGCATCAAGAAAACTCGTTGGTTCGTCAAGCAGCATAACTTCCGGATCCTGAGCTAATGCCCTCGCTATCAGAACCTTCTGCTTCTCCCCATCGCTCATCTCGAAAAACAGTCTGTTAGCGAGATGTTCGGCGTTAACTATTTTAAGGCACTCGAGTATGAACTCAATGTCCTTCTCTCTCAACCTTCCGAAGATGTCCGAGTAGGGGTATCTGCCCAACGCCACAACGTCGAATGCAGTGAGATATCCGACGTCACTTCTCTCTGTGAGCATCACGGACATCTTTTTTGCCAACTCAATGGGTTTAAGCTTGAAGATCTCTCTTCCGTCTATGTAAGCTGTTCCCCTTATGGGTTTGAGCATGTTTGCTAACGTTCTTAGCAAAGTCGATTTTCCGCAACCGTTAGGACCGAGTATTCCGACTATCTCCCCTCTCTCAACTTCAAAGCTAACGTTGAGCACGGGAGTGCTATAACCCACAACAAGTTCGCGCGCCTTTAGAGAAATAGTATCACCCCCACAATTAGAATTGCACCGATAATTAGAGACGCTACACCGTTCAACACGACTATTTTAATTCCCAATTTCCCAAAAAGAGACACATGGAGTGGTAATGAATGTTTAATGTAAGAAGTCGAAAAAGTCACAACGTTTCCGAGCATGAGAGCGACAATAGCCAACTCAATGGATAAAGCGTCGCTTTCGAGCAAACTTTTGCACACGACTATCGATGCTTTCTGGTTGATTAACTGGATGGCGGAAACAGATAGCACAGCTGGATCAAGCAGTAGAAATGATAAGCTAGATGAAAAAATACTGGATTGAAGCATTAGCTGAACAAAAAAGTAAGTTGCAATCATAACTGGAAGTGTGTTCTTAACAATCTCAAGCGTTGAAAAAGATCCAACTTTAATGTCTTGTTTTGCCTCGCTTTTCTTTCTGATATTCCACATTCTCGCAATGGCTAGCCCTATCAGAGACTTTACTACCGCAACAGTCAGCCTCAAAGCCGCGTAAATGAAACCAACCCAGCCCAAAACGGGTATTACGAATGGTATAAGAAAGCAGTAAAAATGCGTTAGCATGGAGGGAAACGAATTTATAAACGAGGCGGCTATCACCTCTCTGTCATCTATTGCCTTCTCCCTCAGAGCTTGAGACAAAATTGAGTACGCTGCTGTAGCACTTACGAAGCAAACAGCTACGGATGAAACCGTAACTTCGCTCAGATTTAATCTCTTTAAAAGTGGTTTAATGCGTTCACTGAATTTTTCCATTAAACCCCTCTCAATGAGTTGAGAAGTTGCAAAACTCGCCACAAGTATAACCGGAAATGTCGACAGCACGAATTTCAGAGTGGAATTTGCGGCTTCGATTATATCCAAGTTCATAATTATTCATCACTCACAGATCCGACCACGATGAAGACCGGATTTAGACTTTTAAAAGCTGTCAAGCCCGCAAGCTCGTAACTCTTGGACACATTTACGATAAGCATCTCCGTGAAGATTTCCAGCTTTTTCATAATCTCAGCAACCCTCACAGCGACTTCCACGCGAGCAGCGTTTACCGCTACCCTTTTTGCTTTGGATGACGCAATTTTAAGCATTCTCTCTATGTTTTTTGTACCTCCAAAGAACACTATGTCGTAGTCGTAGTTTCTGAGAAACTCGGCTCCATCCATGTGAATGACCTCCACATTTTCGAATCCCGCCAGCCTTTTTCTTGAAGCTTCAATGGCTTTAGCATCTACATCTACAGCATATACCTTTGCAACATAAGGAGCGAAGAATTCCGAAACGCTACCGCTTCCGCATCCTACGTCTGCAAATACGTCTTGCTTTTCCGGTTTTAACTTTGCAAAAAGTACGCCGATGATTTCAGGCTTTGTGACTTTCATGCTTAGTCTCAATCAGGTAGTTTAGAACTCCAACAGCTGCGATTATCAGACCAGCCACAAGATCCTCTCTTCTACGCAGAAATTCTGGTGGCTTGAAAGCTTTGTACGACAGGTATCTCAGAGCTACAATCGTTGAGATCGTGGCAACTGCGAATGACGCTGCAACGCCTACAATCTCGGCAGCAGTTCTGGCTGCAAGCATCAGGGGTATCAGCGGCACGCACGGTGATAAGCCGAGAATTAGCAAAAGCATAAGTGTTGATGCAGAATGCGCGTGGTGGTGCCCTTTAATGACGGACAGAATCGCGCATCCAATCCCAATTGCAATCAGAAGGAGAGGAGACGATCTTTCCACAGCCTCTGCAAAGCCCAGCAAGTCTATGCCAAGTATCAGCAGCATGCCCAGGATAATCGAGGTCAGAACGTGAACTGTGCCTGCAATTCCTGATAATGCGAGAGTTTTTCCAGCACTCCACTTTCTGGCTTTTCCGATTGCAACGAAGGGTAAGTAGTGGTCCGGAGCTAAAGAGTGTACGACGGTTATGCTAACCGACGCAACTATTAAAATCTCCAATACTTTTCACCTCCACCCTTGTTTTGCCATCCTCAAGAATTTCAAAATAAACTGGGAACTTCACGACCTCTCTTCTAACTACATTGAGCATTTCAGCACTGCAGATCAGCAGAACTGTGTGACCTTCAATAGCTCTAAGAATTGATCTCTCAAGGACAGTTGAAGTTATATCAACATTTATTCCCTCTTTCATAGCTCTCTCCTTGGCTTTGTATCCCATCGCAGCCACAAAATCTGCACTGACATCTGGAATTCCAGTGTTGTGCGGAACGACTATAAGCTTTCCACTCTGGAAAGTTCTTATCCCGAGCTTTCTTGCTAAGCTGAAGTCAACTTCATCACCCTCGTAAACAACCTTGCCAGCATCCATGAAAACGAATTTATCTCCAATTGCTTTTGCAAGGTCAAAGTCGTGCGTTGAAACAATCAGACCTTTGCCCCGCCCCCTCAACCTCTCCACGATTTCAACGACTGCTTTGAAGCCGAGCGCATCGACACCCGCCGTTGGCTCGTCCATAATCACGTATTCGGGATCCATCGCTATCGCCGAAGCAATTGCAAGCTTCTTCTTTTCTCCACCGCTCAGCGTGCTGCAGAGTCTTCTTTCGTAACCCTCAAGCCCGACAACCCTCAAAGCTTCGTTCACGATAACCTTCAGCTCGTCCTCCTTAAAACCGAGATTTGCTGGTCCAAATGCAACGTCCTGCGACACCGTTGGGGCTATTATTTGGTCATCTGGGTTCTGAAATACATATGCCACTTTTTTCCGCAACTCTATCAGGCTCTTTCTGTCATAGGACACTTTCTTACCATCAACCCGTATCTCTCCCCTCCTCGGCTTTAACAGTCCGTTGAGGTGCATCAGCAGAGTTGTCTTTCCTGCTCCATTCCTACCCATCAAAACAGTTACTTCTCTCCTCGCAGCTCTGAAATTAACCCCCCTCAGCACTTCTGCTTTATCGTAGCCAAACCAGAGATTTCTTGTCTCGATCATCACGCCCATCCGAGAAAAATTATAGTAAGCATCACTGCAATAGCGAAGCTCAAACCTCTGTTTTCAACCTCAAGCACCGGAAATTCGCCAGCATAGCATCTTGCAGCCATTGCAACGTTCAATTTCTCAGCCCTGCTCAGAGATTTAATGAATAGAGTGTATGCGAGCATTGATGTCGTTTTCAGAAAGCTCTTGAAGCTTGCATATCCGAGCCTCGAAGAGGCTGCACGATCAAACCTCCCCGCTTCATCAAAAAGGGTCTGTACGGCCCTGTATACAAGCAGGAGCATCTCAACTGCAAAGTCTGGAAGCTTCAGCTTTTTTAATGCAGAGACGAGTTCTGGAATTGAGGTTGTGATTATGAGGTAAAAGAGGACTGAAAGAGATGCAAAAGAACGCAAGAGAACTGAGATGGCGGTATTGAGGCTTTTATCAGTTATCTGAAAAATCCAGAGCTCTAAAACAGGTTTTCCATTTATTGTTACAAGAATGACGGCAATGCCAGCAATCAAGAAGGAGAGCGGAACCTTCAGTAACCTCAGATAATGCTTTCCGGCCGCATGAAGTGAGAGAGCTGAGAATATAATGATAGCAGCAATCTGAGCCTTTTGATTCAGTAAAATCGTTAGCAGGAGAGAAATAAAAGCAAAATAAACCTTCACGTAACCATCCACAACTTTCCTTGACTCTACCTGAACTTTCTCAAGCGTTTCGCGCATGCTTTGCCCCTCTGTAGTAACCGAGGAAGTAGCCTATCAGCAACGCCCCTATGGCTGCCTGCAGGCTGAACAGGAAGCTCTCGATCTCACCGCTTGGCGGCTCCCATACTGGAGAGAACCACGGCTCGTAGTTTGGGTTGATCTCTTTAATTGCCTCTTCTGCCTGCTCATCAGCCCCTGCCCACTCCTCACCAGCTGCAACAGATATGAAAGCAAAGATCGTCAGAAGCACCAATACTGAAAGCAAAAGCTTTTTCATGCCGCCACCACCTCAGCAACATCTTCTCTCACTTCAACTAGGTAGCTAACCAACAAGGCTGCAACAACACCCTCCATCAGCGCAAGAGGGATCTGCGTTACGGCGAAGATTGCCATGAACTTCATTGTAGATTCGATTACTCCGGCTAAGCTCGGATTTGCCGGAAATGCAAGAGCTAGCTGGAATGATGTGACAACGTAGGTCACCCAGTCGGCAACTGCTGCTGCAGCAAATACGGCAGTCTTCAAGCCAAACCGCCTGATAGCTTTATAAACTAACCAGCCAGCAAACGGACCGATGATACCCATCGACGCTGTATTTGCTCCAAGCGTCGTCAATCCGCCGTGAGCCAGAAGCAGAGCTTGATAGAACAGTACGATGACGGATATGAAAGCTGTAGCAGCAGGACCGAATAAAACCACCGCAACGCCAGTACCTGTTGGATGTGAACAGCTTCCAGTTACTGAAGGTAGCTTCAGAGCAGAGAGTACGAAGACGAATCCTGCAGCTACTGCAAGCAGAGACTTGGCACCGGGATTAGCATCGATTCTCTTCCTCACTATCCAAGCTCCATAAACTACTACTGGTATAGAAAAGGTGTACCAAGCTGCACACCATTCAGCCGGTAAAAAACCTTCCATTATGTGCATCCATATCACCTTACTTCAAATCAAGTAAATTTTATTTAAACTTTTCTGGATTCGAACTTAAGAAAACTTTAATAAAGATGCAGAAAGCTAAGGAGGTGAGGTGAAAGGTTGCTTTACGGTGTCGGGTTAGGGCCGGGAGATAGGAAGCTCATAACTCTAAAAGCTGTGGAGATTATAAAGGCAGTAGATGAGGTTATTGTGCCAGGAACGATTGCTTACAACTTAATTAAGAACATTCGGGAGCCGAGAGTTGTTGAATTCCCAATGGGAAAAAGCGAGAAGGTCGCTAAAGGTCTTGCCGCAGAACTGGTTGAAAGAGGCGATGAAGACATAGCTTTCTGCTGCCTTGGCGATCCCGTTTTCTATTCCACTTTCCACCATGTCGTTGATGAGCTGCTCAGAATAAAGCCCGATGCCGAAGTTGAAGTGATTCCCGGTGTAAGCAGCATCTCGTGCGCTCTTGCTAAAGCCAAACTTTTTGTGAGTAGTTCTGCGTTCATAACAACTCAGGGTTTCCATGAGATAGATACTGCAATCGTTCTGAAAGCTAAGAGACCAAAAGAGATAGAGGAAAAGCTCAAGGAAATGGGATTCTCGAAGTTCGTGCTGGTTGAGAAGATGTTCATGGATGGTGAGAAAATCTACGAAGAGATACCAGAAAGGGCTAGCTACTTCAGCGTGCTGATAGCGAGGAGACAACCATGAAGGTTTATTTTGTAGGCTTTGGACCCGGTGATAAAGAGTTGCTGACTATAAAAGCATACAAGCTACTCAAAAATGCCGACCTTATAATTTATCCTGGTTCTTTGATTGACGAGGAATTTCTTGAAGAATTTAAGGCTGAAAAGATTAACAGCCACGGTCTGACGCTTGAAGAGATCGTTGACACAATAGAGAAGGCTGTGAGGGAAGGAAAACTCGTCGTCAGACTTCAGAGCGGTGACCCGACGATTTTCGGGGCCTTGTGGGAGCAGATAAGGGAGTTGCGAAAGAGAGGTATAGAAGCTGAAGTGATCCCTGGGGTAAGCAGCGTTTTCTCCTCCGCTGCATCTCTCGGAATAGAACTCACGACCCCCTCTTCACCGGGCATTGCAATTGTAAGACCGAAGGGTAGGACGCTCAGCGAGGATTATCTTGAAGAGCTTGCCAAGCTTCCCTTAACTCTTGTGATTTTACTCGGAGTGGACAAAATAAACTACATAGCCGAGAAGGTCGGCAGGATTCGAGGCTTTGACGAGCCCTGTGCAGTGGTTTACCACGCCTCGCGAGGTGACGAGAAGAAGATCGCTTCGAGGCTCGGAGAAGTTGCGAAAGTTGTTAGGAGGGAGGGAATAAGCAGAACTGCAACGATAATAATTGGAAAATCTGTTCTCGGCTACGATGAGAGATCGCACCTTTACGGCGGTGAAAGATGAGGGTCGCTGTTGTTTGCTTTAGAAAAGATGCTGAAAAGCTTGAAAGTGTAGTCGAGTATCTGAGCTCGATTTGTGAGGTTGAAGTTGTGTTCTACGATAAAAACATCTGGGAAAGGCTGCTCCTATACGACTGTATTATCGCTTACATTGCAGCAGGTATAGTCATCAGGGGTCTTTGCCCGCATTTAAAGAACAAATGGAACGATCCTGCCGTTGTCGTGCTTGACAAGCCATTGAGACATGCTGTAGTGCTTCTCGGAGGACATCAAGGAGGAAATGAGGTTGCGAAGCTCCTTGAAAAGTTGGGCATAAAAGCCGTTGTAACAACGGCAATGGAGTTCAGTACCGGATTAAGCGTTGGAGTTGGTTTCAGAAAGGATGCAAAAGATGAAGAGATAATTGATGCCATTTTCAAAGCTTTAAGCGATGCTGGATTTGGCATAGATGATATCAGAGTGATATCGACAGTTGAAGGAAAGGAGGGGAGCGAGATAATTAAGGTGGCTGATAGGCTGAAGAAGCCTCTTGTGTTCGTTAAAAAGGATGAACTGAATGCGATGAATGTTAGAGCAACGAAAGCAGTGAAGATAGGGGTTAGAAACGTTGCAGAGGGGTGCGCTTTGTACTGCTCCAGATCAGGAGAGCTGGTTCTGCCAAAGAGGGTTTACGGGGGTGTTACGGCTGCGATCGCGAGGTAAGCTTTACGTTGTTGGAATCGGTCCCGGGAGCATAGATATGCTAACACTCAGAGCGCTGAGGGCTATTGAGGAATCTGAGTACATTGTCGGCTATAAGACGTACGTTGAAAGGCTTTCATTGCTTATTAACGGAAAAAGGAAAAAGGTCATCACGACGGGCATGAGAGAGGAAATTGAAAGGGTAAGAAAGGCTGTTGAGCTTGCGAAGAGTAGCGTGGTTTCACTTGTAACTGGCGGAGATCCATCAATTTACGGCATGCTTTCGCCAGTTGTAGAGTACATCATTCGAGAGGGTGTGGATGTTGATATCGAGGTAATTCCGGGAGTTTCAGCTTTGAATGCAGCCTCAACTCTTCTCGGCTCACCGATAAGTGGGGATCACGCTGTTGTGAGCCTCAGCGATCTGCTTACCCCATGGAGTGTTGTTGAGAAGAGGCTGATGTACGCGCTAAGGGGAGATTTTGTAATTGCGATATACAACCCTTCGAGCAGGAAAAGGAAGTCAAAGCTGAAGCGGGCAATGGAGCTGATATTGAAAGAGAGAGGCGACGTTTACGTTGGAGTTGTGCGCAACGCTTTCAGGGAGAATCAGGAGGTCAGGATTATGAGGGTATCTAAAATATTAAACGATCCAGATTGCGTTGACATGAGCACAATTCTGATAGTTTCAAACTCGGAGACAGTTGCTAAAGATGGCATAATGCTCACTCCGCGCGGCTACAGCTCGAAGTACTCAATTGGTAGCGAGGTGAGCGAAATCGGTGAAATTGGTGAGATGGGAGCAACAACCAGAAAAGCGATCAGAATTACAAGGGAGAGTTCGGAGCTTCTCAAAAAAATTCATCCCGGAGATGATTTGAGGGCTGAGATCATCAGGAGGTGCATAGCTGCGACGGGCGATGTGAGTGTAAGAGATATTCTTAGGTTTAAGGGTGACGTCAAAGAGGGAGTTAAAGCTCTGAGAGATGAATGCAGAATAGTGGTGGATGTGAAAATGCTTCAGGCTGGGTTGAGGCGGCATTCAATCGCAGCGATAGATTTTGCTGAAGGTGGCGAGGAAACGAGGGTTGCATCTGGTCTAAAGAGGATAGCTCATCTTGTCGAGGGCAGTGTTGTGGGAATAGGAAATTCCCCTTCAGCTGCAATCGCGCTGTGCGAGATAGCAGAGCGCTACAAGCCTGCGTTTGTAGTTGCCACTCCTGTCGGATTTGTTAACGCAGCAGAGTCGAAGGAGATGGTGAGAGAGCTCGATGTTTCTTCGATAACTACTGCTGGTACCAGAGGAGGAAGTACAATTTGTGCTGCGATAATCAACTGCCTGATCGAGCATGCTGAGAGATCCGATTGAGCTCTACACATATCCGCGCGAATGGTGTAGCAGCAAAGACGTCGTTGAGAAAGTTAGAAGTGGACTCTACATTCTGACTGAGGACGGTTTTTTGCGGCGGGGAATAACGACTGCAACAACCGTATGCGCAGCGATAAATGCTGCTATCACATCGATTAGCGATGAGGTTGATTCTGTTGAAGTTCTAACGCCAGTCGGGCTGAGAGTTAGAGTGGAAGTTGAGGCTGTAAACGGTGTTGCAAGGGCAAGAAAGTTCGCTGGCGATCATGAATTCGATGTTACGGATGGCATTGGGGTTGTTGCAAAGCTCGGAGGGAAGGAGATTGTATTTGGTTCGGGCATTGGCATGATCAGAGGCAGAAAGGCTGTAAGTCGAGCAGCGATGAGGCAGATTATGGACAACTTCAGAGAGTACGCTGCAAAGTATCGCTACAGAGGGGGAGTTATCGTTGAAGTTCC
>QMZD01000006.1 GCA_003662985.1 Archaeoglobales archaeon
ACCGTAATGGTTGCATGACCTGTACAGGGTTTATTGGCTGGGAAAAGTTTCTTTCAAAAATTAATCCAGCCCTGTACAGGAAAATCATGCACATGATGGGTAGGACGATTTTAGAGGATTTTGAGGTTGTGGAAAAATGACCAAATCAAAAATGTATGAAAATGTCAAGACTTGGAATCCTTTCGTAGGCTGCAAGCACGACTGCGTTTACTGCAAGCCGAGTTTTCAGAGGCAAGCGAAGAGGAGAAAGAAGTGGTGTGAGCTCTGCTACAACTTTGAGCCGCATTTCCATCCAGAGAGGCTTGAAAGAGTTCCAAACGCCAAGACGATTTTTGCTTGTGCCTATGGAGACATCGTCTTTGCAAGAAGCCATGAAATAGAGCAAATTTTCAAAGTTGTTGGTAAGCACAAGAATAAGACTTTCTTATTCCAATCCAAGGATCCTGAGTGCTTTGGATTGTACCTTATAGAAGGGTTAGTGCCAGAGAATGTTATTTTGGGGACAACAATAGAGACAAACTACAGTGAGGAATACGAAGAGATTTCACAAGCACCACCGCCTTATGAGAGATATGAATTCATGTATGAGCTTAGAGTACTCTACAATGCAAGAACATTTGTTACAATCGAGCCAATTTTGGAGTTTAATCTAAACGTTATGGTTGACTGGATCAAAGACATCCAGCCAGAGTTTATTTACATTGGATATGATAATCACAATTGCAAGCTTCCAGAACCACCACTTGAGAAGACTTTAAAGCTGATTGAAGAGCTTGAGAAGTTCACGGAAGTTAGGCTAAAAACGATCAGAAAGGCGTGGTGGGAAAATGACATGGCTAATCTGTCCAATCTGTGGAAGTGATCAGGTTGCTAAGGTTGCCACAGATCCTAATCTTTACCTCTGTAAAAGCTGCAAGAAGAAGATTAAAAAGAATCAGTTGAAGAAACTATGAAGCCTCTATTACATAATTCTATCAATTTTAATAGAGTCGAAATACATAGAACAGTAAGGTTAAATGTAAAAAACAGTGTATTAAAATTAACAATTTTATGTAATAGAATTATTAATATACTTAGATGTTTAACTAATACTATGCCTTTAATTTCATTTGGTAGTTTTGCGAAGAAGTATCTAAGGTTACTAGATATTAATTATTACTTGGTTAATACTAATAGTAATAACCGGTTAATAATTATTAACCTTAGGGTTAATACATACTCTCGTAAACTTACAACAGAAGTAAAGGGGTTAATTCTTAGGTTATTAACTCAAGTTATTAAAATTAATAACCATTTTAGGAGGTGTTTTTCTTGGGTAAGTATATAGTTACCTTCTCAATTCCAGATAAGGATAAAGATGTTCGAATTGCATTAGAAGAGTTCAAAGCTAAAGGTGGAAATATTAGTGGTTTGATTGTTTCTCTCTTAAAAAATTACTTTTACGGGAATCACAATCAAGAAGTTGTAACTAAAGAGATTTTAAAGATTAAGGAGCTTGAGGAGAAATATAAAAAGCTAATAGAGGAGATAGAAAAAAGTAAAAAAGAATTAGAGGAGCTTAAAACAAAATTTGAAAAAGAGGCTGAAGCTCAACAGATTCAAGAAGACTTAGATTTAATCAGACTTTTGAGGGAAAAATGGTTTGAGGATCTATTGGAGAAAGGATCTTCACTTAATCATTTGTTGATCACAAAAAAGTACGATGAATTGGTTGATAAAATTGAAAGCCGATTATCAGCTTTTGCAGCCGAAAATAAACTAAGCTTGCCTGAGGCTAAGAGGTTGTTTAAAAAGGCTTTTCCTGAGTTGAAGGAGCTGGAACTATGAATGAGAGATACGTTGATTCTATGATTGTATTTGTGGTAATTCTTGTTATTTTATCTGGAATTTACTTTATTTTCATAGTCTCAGATTATGACATTCTCGAGGATGGATATGTTAGTTGCATCTTAAAGGACAAACAACGAATTTACAACACCTCTAATGGGGAGCTTGAGGAGAAATATTTCCTTCAATGCAGGGTAAGGGTTGTAGTGCACTATGCGGGAATATGGGATCTTGAGGGTGTTGAGAATCTTATGTTTGCTCTCAATCAGTCAGAGGTAGATCTGAGTAGCATTGAGATTGGGGATTTTGTCATCATTGAATCTTGGAGGTTGAAAGAAGTATGATTGAAGGAGCTGGATCATCTACACGAAGCATGATGGCATTTATATTCATGATTCAAAAAGTTGTGCAAAAAGCTTATATAGTTGTGCAACTAAATAACAACTATGAGACTTGAAAAAGTAGGAAGGGTTAAGATAGGGAAGAGCAAAGCAAAAGAATACGAATACCCTTATTTAAGACTACCAACTGAGCTAAGCAATTGGATTGGCAAAAAAACGTTTGTTTACAGAGTTTCAATTGATGGGCATGAAGGAATTTTGTTAGGTGGAGAAGAATTTGAACAACTTTTAACAAAGTTTGCACAAAATTTAGACAAAAATAATGAAGTTGTACAACAAAGTAAAATAGAAGAAAGACTCAACAAGCTCGAAAATATGTTTTACCAATTGTACGACGTTGTTATGAAGAAAGAAGCAAATCCCAATGAAAATAGATACAATAGCACAGCGCCGGGGGTGGGATTCGAACCCACGCGGGCAGAGCCCAATGGCTTAGCAGGCCATCGTGAAAATAACGATCCTGTAGTGGAGTACCGGATCACACTTGAAATGTTTGAGGAGTGGTTAAAGGTCAGAGAAGCCCAGGGGTTAAGACCATCATACCTCAAAGAGAACAGGAATGTTGTCAGGAAATTTTTGAACGATTGTGGATGGGTTATAACAAAAGAGAACGTTTTGGATTACATCAAACATCTCCAGAGACTCAAGAGAAGAGAAAGAAATGCAAACAGAATAATTGACTTCCTCGAATACCTCCAAGACGTCTATAAGTTTGACTTCTCAGTTATTATCTCACTTTTCAAGAGAGTTGAGGATCCCAAAGAGGAAAAGCAGTTGTTTGCAGAGGAAGATGAAGAAGAATATACGCTAACACTTGAGGACATCCATAAAGGAATTGATGAGCTCATTGAAATGCACAGAAAAAATCATGTCGGATTGTTGAGGGACATAAGCCTCGTAGTGTTTATGGCCTCAACAGGAATAAGGCCAATCGAAGCAACATCACAATTAGGAAAACAAACAATCAGCAGATCGATGATAGACCTCAACCAAGATTTCTTCAAGCTTGAAGCTGAGATTACAAAGACAAAAGCAACGAGAGTCATTCCCTTACATCCCGATACCAAATGGATCCTGCAAAGGTATTTTGTGTTTGTTAATGATCCGGATAAGCCATTGTGGTTCTATGAGACTGTAAGAAAAACAATAGGGAAGACAGCAATTAAGAATCTGGAGAGATTCAGAAAGTTCTTTACAAAGCTCGCCAAATCAGTCAATTTTGATCAGCTTAAGAGAGTGGCCATCCAGGGGCATGATGAGGGAGAGTTGCTGAAGCTGAAAGTTACTAAGGAATTCTATGAACGCTATACACCACAGGAGATCACAAAAGAGTATTTGGAGAAAATCGGAAAGATTCAGTTCCTGACAGATGAGCATAAGAGGAAGATTGAGGAGGTTTGCAAAAGATGACTTTCAACTGTCAGGTTTGTAACTATACAACTGAGAAAAAGCTGAAATTCTGTCCAATGTGTGGATGGAAACCAGAGAAGCAAAGCAGAACAATAGAATATGAAAAAATACTCTCAAAAGTAACTGAATTTATTAGAAGAAGTTTGTTGCTCTCTGGTGCTACATTAATCACAATAGTTGTTTTAATACAAATAGTCAACTCACCAGACGATTATACAGTCGAAGTTCCAGCGAAAGTGTTCTTCGCAATGTTCCTCGTTGTGTTTCTATGCATTACTCAGATATTGATGTGGAGATCCCCATAACAAAATTTTTTTCGACGGCTATGGCTGACCGAGCCATTGGGTTGATGATAAAAACCCTTTTTTAACTCTTCTTTCACCAAAAGAAGGGCGTATAAGCCTTAAACTTAGTTACACTATTTTGCTGTCAAAAATTATAATATTCAATCTTGAAATTCTGTTTGGGGCTCTTCTTCTTGGTTCACTAGATTAAATTTAGAAACATGTTTCCATGTTCTTATCCAACTCCTTAATGTGTTAACTTCAATACCTGCCATATTTGCGATATCCACATAGGTAAATCTCCGATTGTACAATTCATCAACTAAGTTTTGAAGAGCAAAATCCTCCCTTAAAAGTCTTCTTAATTGTCTTCCATCTATTCCATACCTCTTCAATATTGACATCTCTTTCTCTCTTTCATTCTCACTCTCCCACTCTGCACTTTCGAAGAACTCCTCTTTTTTCCGCTGATACTCATGATAAAACTTCTTATTAATTCCTGCCCATTTGAGCAAATCATCGAGTTGCGGAACCGGAATTTTACCCATCTCAACGAGCCTGCCATTTCTAGTATATTGGTATGGAGCAAGATAAGGCTCTCTAACCCAATCAGTCAGAAGTACACGAGGATCGATGAAGTTCCTCCTGCTCAATTCATTCACGTTTATTTCTGAACTGCAAATGAAATAGACATCGACAAGCCATCTTGTGTGTTTGTCTAAAAAAGAGGCATGTTGATATGCTAATGCAATTACAAGTCTTTTATAGCCAAACACTTGCAAGGTCTTATTCAAAAGCCTATTAGCTTCGTCCTGATATTCTCTAGAGTAAGCTGTTACTGAGGGTTCATCCCAAAAAATAGCTGCCTTTTTGTACTCTCTTGTTGCATCTCTGAATTCTTTATTTGTAAAAACTACTTGTTCAATTGTCATGTCAGGATCTATTTTCTTGCACAATGCTAGAGCGTCAGTAGATTTTCCACTTCTCCTTCTACCCAAAAATGCGAAGAGGATTGAATCCTCTAAAAGCTGATGTGTTCTTGCTTTCTTAACAAAATGATCCATCAGATTAAATACCTCAGCCATCCTCTTCACCAACCTCAATTTTTAATGGCTCAACTCCAACACTCTCAAGTTGAAAAGCAATCTCATCTAGAGTATCTCTTAGATCTTCTTCAAAATCGTAGTTGTCAGCATCCTTAGGAACCATATCCTTCATCAATTTCTTACTCAATGCGAAGTTGCAGATTCTCAAAATCACGTTGTTTAGATTGTAGTTGATGATTGTGTCTCTAATTCTCTTAAATTCATCATCTAAATTTGAGTCGTACTGTTTAATTAAATGCTTTATATATTCTCTCCGGATTTTGTTAACCTTGCGTAAGTTCTCTTTCTCTCTTTTAGTCATAGCTGCCATGCTCATTGAAACAAGCTGATCAACAAGTCTGAAGTATGAGATGTATTTTTCAGAGACAAGAGTCTCAGTCTGAGCGGAGAAATTTTCATGAAAAGGTCTGATCAATTGTGGGATTTTCTCCTCGTAAACTCTCATAACTCATCCCTCAAGAATTCCAAATACTTTTCAAAAGTTCTGTTTATCTCATCTGAGATCGTCTTCTCTGCAAATGTTGAGATATCTGTTTTGCGTATTGCCTGACTCAACAGTTTGAATCTGAGCAAATTAAACTCATATCTAGCCTTGCTTATTAAATCATCAATGAATTTTAGCTCTGAAGTTCCTCTTAAAATCTCATTCTCCTCTCTAATTTTTTCGTAAATTTCTCGCCTTTTCTGATACAATAAAGTTATAATAGTATCTCTCTTCTCCTTGATCTCATTGAGTTTTTTTATCTCCTTGTCAGTCATGTTAGTTACACATTCAAGAGCGTCAAGCAATTTCTCAAATGCAATCTCGTCTTGAATTGCCTGACCACAATCTTTCAGAAGCTCGTAAGCGATCTCTCTATCAGGTTTTATCTCTTGTTGCAAAATTATCACCTCACTGGTTCGAGTAAAATCTTACCATCCTCAAGTTTTCTCAGCTTAAAACCTATAACATCATCGTCAACCCATTCTTTTGGGATACAAACGTATTTACTGCCTTTATTTTTGACTATTAATCTTGTCTCTACTCCTAACAACTTAGCCATATACCCCATTTTATCCCTCTAAGCTAAATTAGCTACGGAATCTAAGATTCTTAGATTCTTAAGATTTGGAATCTAATATAATTTTTCAAATCTTAAGATTTCTCGAGGAGGTGAGAACTTGCTGGAGATAGCTGTATTGCTGGCTTTGACTATTGTTTTGGTTGCAGAACACAAGAGAATCGAGAAGTTTTTTGCAAAGATGGGAGAAAAAGCCAGCTCAGGGCTTGCAATGGCTGCAGGTGCAGTGATAATTACATTGCTTATCTTAGGTATTATCCTTGGTTACACTGGTGGAATTGGAATTGATCTTGTGAGCGGTATTAACAACACAGACGTACAGACCAAGACGAACACCTTCGTAACTTCCACAATCGACCTTGGCTTCAGCGTCCTGAAGTTCAATTACTTAGTACCGATTGCAATGATTGCATTTGCAGTACTGGGCTTTTTCGCTTATAGGAGAAGAGGCGGAGGAGGAGTCTAATTGCTGAATACAATTTTTTACATGATTTCAGCATTGTCATTAATTTTCTTTTTTTTAAGCCTGCTAAGCTACGATGTCAAGAACAAAGCAGCATTCATAATTCCAGTTTTGGGCAGTGGCTTGAACTTCATTGCAGCTTTAGGAGCTTTACAGATTGAAGAACCACACGTTTACATCTATAATGTGAACGATACAGTTTACAAGTACACGACAACGGAGTTGCACATTAGCTTTGAGGCTGCTTTGCTGTTTATCCTGTTTGGACTTCTCTGCTTGATTAAACTTCTGAAGAACTTCCATGACCTCCTCATTAGATGGAGGGTTGAAAAAGAAATGAAATTGGAGGGTTGGTGAAATGGATCCGTTATTGAAAGCTGCTGAGGACAGGATAATTTATGCTATCTATGCTGAATTAGAAAGACAATTGCTTAAGATGTATCCTCAGCTTGGAAAAGATATTGCATGTACTGTTTTGAGCTTGAATGATTTAATCAGTATCAGACTCACGGTTGGCATCTCAAGAAACTACAGATTAATGAGTATGAGACCGTATGAGATAGATCTGCATCCTGAATTACTGTATGAACACTTATCGATAGAAGACATGGTAAGAATAAGAGGAGGTAAAAGTCTTCAAGGAGCCATGCTCGAAAAACTTGGTATAACCCAGCAGCAAGTCATCGAGAGGCACATACCAACACCACTACCACAGCAGCCTAACAACGAGAAGGGAATCCTTGACAGATTAAATCCTTTTAAGAAGAGAGAGGAGGTAAAACAAAATGCTCATTATTGATGTTATTATTGCAGCCACGCTAATTCTATTCATCTCAGCCTTCCTCATGAACATGCCATTATTATTGATAACTTCAGCAACACTCGGATGTGGATTGCTAATTTTGACGAGGATGCTCGCTCCAACTGGTTTTAAGATTTTATGGGCAAATCTGACAAGAAAGATGTTTCTTGATGTCAGAAGTGAGACAAAGAGGATGAATTTGTTAGATTGTGATTTTGAGAGCGGCTTTGCTGTAGTTGAGGATGGTGTGAAGATTCCTGTTGATTACGAATCTGTGTACTACCTCGATGGCGTTCCTGTGCAAACTGTTTGGAGATCAGTGGGTAAAGGCTTGAGAATTGATGTGATGGCTTTCTTCAAGTGGTTGGAGGATTACTACGGAATTGACGTTGATACTTTCGAGAAAGTCATGGATCTGGCAGTAGAAAGGAATATCACATTCAGAAATATGGAGGAGTTTCTGGCTTTCTGTAGTGAGTTGATTGAAGGAACAGAGGAGAAAGTTGAGCAAATTAAGGAGGTTGATGAGGTTGAAGTTAAGAAGGAGTAATAAGGATGAATTAAAAGAAGAGGAGGAGAGGAGATTAATGTTTCTACTTCCAGTTATTGAGAGCTGGATTAGAAGTTCCACTTTCATGACTGTAAACCCACACATGGCGTATTTCTGGCTTAAAAGCTCTAACGCTCATCTCTTTGCCGAAGCTATGGCTAAGAGCCAGTTTAAGCAGATGCTGGATTATATAAAACCATTCCATGAAGACTGGAAGAAGTACATGCTCATGGGTTTCTTGATAATGATCTTTACGATCTCATTGATTGCTATCTGGCTGTTCATCGGGCAAGGACACGTTTCGACGCCAAGTTTGCCTAAGGTGATCCCAACGCCTCAACCGCCTAAGGAGATCAATATTTAGGTGAGATTATGGTTTTTGGTAAGTTAAAATCTGCTGTTGGAGGAAAGTTGAGAGAGATAAAACTTGGAAGAGAGGCTGAAAAGAAGATAAGAGAGTATGAAAACAGGAGGAGACAGTTTGTAAAATTAAGAATGCAGCAAAGGAGTTTGAAGAGGGAAGTTGCAAAACTCAGAAAGAGATATCCTAATCTGACTGTAAAAGAGGCTGAAGCATTAATTAAAAAGGGGGAGAAAGAGAAGAAGAGAAGAGAGACGTTAAAAAAGGTTGCCTCAAAAGTTGATGAGTTTTTAATGAATTTCGAGCTTGAAGAGCCTAAAAAGAAGAAAAGGAGTGGTAAAAAGAGGAGTGGAAAGAAGAGGGGAAGTAAATCAAGTGGTAAATCAAGCTCTGGAGAAGTTGTCATTAAAGTTGTAACTGAGAACAAAGGAAAGAGCAAATCTAAGGGTAGAAGTAGAGGCAGAACAAGAAGGCAAAGCTACGATTTCTTTGATTTTCCCTGGTGATTTAAATGGTCAACATTGATTATCTGATCGAGAGCACGAGAAAGGAAGTACATAGAGAGACGCCTAAATCTACCCCTAAGTCTACTATTCCTACCAAATCTAGAACAGCTGGTGGAGGTAAAAGACCATCAAGAGCCTCTAAGACAGATATAACAAAGTATATGCGTCCTGAAGCTAAAGCAGCTTTGGCAAATGCTACAACAAGGGAATATACTCCATACACACCAAAGTTAAGTGAGAGGCTTGAAGGGTTGGAAGCTAAAAGAAAGAAAATAGAAAGAGAGAAGAAGAAACTTGAAGCGGAGAAGCTACAGCTTCAAGAGATGAGAAAGCATATTGATGTGTCTGATCCTCAAGCTGTTGCAGCCTTCAATCAAAAGGTTGCTGAATTTAACAAAAAGTCATTAGAGCTCAATAAAGAAGTTAAGAAGTACAATGAGAGTGTAAAAGACGTTGAACAGAAGATTAAGCATATTGAGGATGTTGTCTCTCCCGGTTCTGCAATGCTGGCAGGTGGAGATATTGATACTCTTGAAAGGATTACAAAGTATGAAGAAGAGGCATCATCGAAAAGCAAAATTTACAAGCTTGGTGTTGATGTTGAGAAAGGTGGAGGATGGGTTGGTAAGCAATTAGAGAGGGCTTTACCGCTTGAAAGAATTCCTGTTGTTGGTAGAGGTGTTGAGAAGGGTATTGCTGGAGTTCCAACGTTTCTCTCAATGATTCCAGGAGCTGTGTTGAAGACAGCTGGCGAGGCTGAATTAGCAATCAAAGGACAATCTCCAAAACCTCCATTTGAGAGACCACTTGAAGGTGTTGCTAAATTTGCTGAAGGTGAGGTTAGGGCTCTTCAAAAGAATCCTGTTGAATACGGTGTCGCAACAGCAACAGCATTAGCAATTGGATTTGGAATTGGTAAAGCTGTTGGGAGGTTTACTCCTGAGCCCATCAAGGCAGTTGGAAGACAAACCCTTTTAAGGATGAAAGAAGTTAGCACAGCTCCGATCAGAAAACTAACGAGAATGGAAAAAATTGGCGAAACAGTAATTGTTGAACTGTCAACGGGTGAAAAAATCATTGCATCTGGTAAAACTCCAAAAATTCCGGTCACAGGATTTGAGGATGTCTTTGTTAAAGGAACTAAGACTGTTTCAAAAGTCACTGCTGATTTAAAAGCTGGAGAATTAAAGAGCGGCGAAGCTTTCACGACAGAATACAAAGGATTTGCACAGAAGATCAAAACCACTCCAGGAATTGAAAGAATTGAACATGTTGTTGCTTATGCCAACAAGCTCGGTAAAAAAGCGATGGTAAGAACGACAATGGAAGGTGACATCTCAAGAATTCGAGTTGTGAAAGGTGGAAAGAGAGGTGTTGACGTTAAACTACTCAGATATAACATAATGGAGGAATCTCCAGTTGTAAGTCAAGAGAATGTTGGAGCTTTGAGACTCAGTTTTGAAAAGATTGGTAGAGACGTTAGTAAAAGTGTTGACAGAGCTGTTAAGTCCGAGGAAGGTAAAGCTAGAGATGTAACAAAATATGTTGATGATGTGAGTAAGAAAGTTGATGAGATTAGTAGGGGAAAGACTAGTAAAAGCAAATCGAGGATAGAGGAATTGAGTATTGAGAAGAGTGAGAAAGAGTTTTACAGAATACATGACAAGGAAGTTGAACAAATACTTAGAGATGTGGAGAGGAGTGTTGGGAAAGGAGTGGGTTTAGAGTTGCCCTCAATCTTACCAACTCTTCCAGTTCAAGCTAAAGATGTTGAGCTTTCTTCAGCTTCTCAGATTGGTCAGATTTTAGACTTACCTTTAGAGAAGAGAGGAAGGGAAGGAGTTACACCAGTTCGAATACCAAAAATAACTCCAGATATAGGGGAAGAGATGAAGATTAGAATCGGTTTTCCTCCTGTAACGTCACCAGTCAGTACGCCAATCACAACAACTACTCCGATTACAGGAGTTGAGGCAGTTCCTGAGGTTCCAGAAGTGCCACCACCTGTTATGCCTACTCCTGAAATACCTCCAATTCCTGAGATACCTCCTCCCATTCCTATTGACATTCCATCAATACCTAGTGGATCTCCTGGATATATCCTTCCGGAATGGACTTGGTCAGAGAAATGGGTTGAGGAAGTCGAAATACCGAGTATAACTGAAATTATGTTTGGAGATATAGGGGGTGGAGGAGGTGCTAAAAAGAGTAAAAAAGGTTCTAGAAAGACTAAAAAAAGATGAGAGAGCAGCAGCTCAAATATTCTTTGAAATGGTTGGTACAATATTTGCAATCAGTGTAATTTACTGGCTTGCTATTCTACCTTGCTTTGAGTGGATAAAAGCATTTGCACTTTGGATCGGGTATTCTCTTGAATGTCAAGCGATTATTGATAACGTGAACACAGGAGCAGCGATCATTGTAGCAATACCTTACGTTGGTATCATATTAACTATAGTTTGGTCATTCAGAGAAGCTGCAACAAGAGAAGCTTATGAGAAGATGTTTAAGTTGTAGGAGGTGAGCGATGGACAAGATCACAAAACTAACGATCTTCACAATTTTTACAGTCCTGGCATTGACGATCTGGTGTGCAACCGTAGAGGCTGAAATCGTTACGCCACCAACAATCAACGATTCTGCTCTGGTTCTACGCTTCCCGTTTGATGAGAATTATACTTCGCCAGCAATATATAGTTGGGAAAACAATTGGCAAGGGTGGAGTCATGGGAGTGATACTGATGAAATAGCTGAATTATCGACAAACTGGGCATCAAGCGGTTCTTACTCTGTCAGACTGTACGCAATTGATACGACAGGATCTAGCGATAATGCATACATCTACAAAACTTTTCCAACAATGGCTAATTTGTCGCTCAGAGTTGACATCAACATAACAAAAATGGATGCAAGTTACACTTTCAAGATATTAATCAACGATAACGTTGTCTATTCTCAAACCTCGACAGGAGAATTTACAGTTAATCTATCAGCCAGCGATGTTACATCAATAAAATTCCTCCTCGATGATGGAAATGTTGGCGCTAATAGTGAGGGAGAAGTCTACATTGATAATTTGAGGTTTTTGGCAATAGATTCAAGCGGAAACAACAACGATGGTGTTGTGCATGGAGCAACATGGACAACTGGGGGTTACGGGTATGCTCTGAGCTTTGATGGGGATGATTTTGTTAAAGTTGCAGATTCGGCAAGTTTAGAATCCAACAACATCACAATCGCAATGTGGTTCAAGAGAACTGCAAACGATGCTACGATGATGTTGCTTGATCATGAATATTATCCGTCAAATCAAGGGTATTCACTATTCTTCAGGTCAGACAACAAATTATATTTCAGAGTTGGAGATGGAACAACAAGATATGAAGTCCCTACAAATCCCATAACAGACACGGATTGGCACTTTGGCGTTTTTGTAGCAAATGGGAGTTATATTAAAGCATATCTCGATGGGGAGTTTATAGCACAGACAGCATACAGCGGTACAATTGCTGATGCAAGTGTTGGTCTATTTCTTGGAAGAGATGATGGCGATAGTGGAGCGAGTTTATTCTTCTATGGTTATGAAGATGAAGTACGCATCTATGCAAATTGGACACCAACAGATGCTGAAGTTAAAGCGATGTACGAAGCTTTAAGAGTCCACATCAAGGACGAGACAGACCAATCAACCATCAGCAACGCAAACGTAACTCTGTATAATGAAACGACTTCAATCAGCGTGCCAGTTGACAGCGTAACCCATGACGCTGTTCTGTTCCATGCTGACATCTCAGCAGGAGAGTATTATTTGTCAGTTGACGCACCTAATTACTATGAAAGAAAGTTAATCGAAACGATTAACGACAATCAACTTACAGAAGATACAGCTTGGCTCCCATCTACAAGTGAGACTGTTGTTATTAACACTTTCAAGCTGAAGGATTTAACCGGTGAATTCGATAACGCACAGCTAATAATCAAAAAACCGATCAGCGGAGATCTTGAAACAATTTACCAAAACTACTTTGATTTCAACGATGAGGCAAGAGCTTATCTAATCTACAATGACCTCTATCAGCTTTATATCTCGAATGGTGAAGAAGTAAGGAGTTTTGGATGGTTCCAGCCAAGTGAGAGCGGGACAATAGAGATAACGGTAAGCCCTCTCGAAGCTGGGCAATTGGTGCAACAAAATATAAAATTCGATTATTCAACAGAGTTAATAAACGAGACTTACGGAAGGCTTACTGTCAACTGGGAGACATTATTGGGCAACACAACTTATGTGTCTCTGTATGTGAACAACAGCACAGCAACTTACTACTTCGCAGAATCAACAGAAGAGAGTGGTAAATTTGTTGTAGATCTTCCCAATGATGTGTACACCTTCACTTTGTACATCCAGAACGATAAGGGTGATTTAAAGTTCACTCAAATAATAGTGTTTGGTAAAGATGAGGAACAGGTAATCCCCATCCCGCTATGGCTTGGTGATTTGTTATTTGGCGGTTTGGCTTTAGTGGTCATTTACATGGGAACGAAGACGAGCATGCCTTTTGCAATGGCTGTATCTACAATCATTTTAGGATTTTCAGTCTATGGAAGACTCTCAGACTTTCCAGAGCAGGTTGTGTGGGTAATGATATTCCTGACGGGCATAAGCTGGTTGAGAGGAAAGGGTAAGGAGGTCGAGAGCTGATGTTCATGAGAGTGTACATCTTCAGTCTATGCATAACGCTTGGAATCGGAGTTGCAGCTTACACGACAGTATTCCCATCATTTATGGTTCAAAGTCAAGACATCAATCAGATGTACAATCAAACAATGAATGAGGTCAAATACTTCCTGACGGGTAATATAGACAATTTTGCAGACGGATTTTTTGCATCAGCCTTTATCATCTATTCGAGTCTAAAGATTGCTTTGATGCTGCTGGTTAATGCTCCCGTAATCGTGGAGCAGACTGTCAATTATTTCGGCTTGCCTTCCGCATTGACGTATCCAATCGTGTTCATGTCAATGATTGCCTTCATCGGGACGGTCTATAATATTGTTAGAGGTTTGAGGGCTTTAAGGTGGTGATCATGACAAACTACACATTTAATCTGACAAATCTGACTGGAGCACCAAACTTTGACTGGAATTTGAGTAAAGAATTGAATTTCAGTAACATAAGTATAAAAGAGCAGCTTGAGTGGGCTACAAACATAACAAATACAAGCCATCCTGCTATCCTTCAACCAGTTCAAAAGATGCTTGTTACAGACACGCAAGGCTTCGGGTTGTTTGTAATTTTGATGGCGTTCATCGGTGTGGTTTACATGAAGACGAAGAGACTTGAAGCCATTGCTGCAACTTCTTTGATCCTTGCCACCGGAATTACTCTTGCAAATTTGAAGCTGCAAATCGTACAAACAATCCATCTCATCCTCATGTGGATATTCGTGTTCTGCATTGCTGGAATACTCTATTTCCTCTACAAAGAGCGTAGATGAGGGGGTGGAGGGGGGTGATAATCAAGATTGGTGGAAAGAAGGTCAAGCTTGAGGATCTGTTTGATGTTAGCGTTATCGATGGCAATCAGGAGATCTTCAAAGGTGTGGATATCTTTACCGTTGCTGAGAAGTACGGTTTGGATGAGAAAGTCAGGAAGAAGATGGAGAAAGTATTAGAGGATTTGTGGAGGTGGTGAGTTTTGGGGAAAAGAGGTAGGAGTTCAGGTAGGGGTAGAGGTAGGGGTAGAGGTAGAGGGAGTAGGGGAAGTAAAGGAAAAAGAAGCGGGAATAGGTGGATCCAATCTGCAGTTAAAAGACCTGGGAGAGTTAAAAATTACTTGAAGCGAAAGTACGGGAATAAAGCATTCACGAAGTCTGGAGAGATCAAGCATAGCTATGTTTTGAAAGCTATTAAGGACGTTAAAGAGAACATGCCACCAAGCAAGAGGAGGCAGAGTTTATTGAATGCTCTCCACCTTGCCAAGAGATTTGAGACATTGGGGAAAGGAAAGAGAGGTAAATAATGGCTGTTTCATTCAGAAATGGGAAGTTAAGGAGATTTGCCTTCGAAGATAATGAAGCGGCATGGAACTTCATTGATGTGGTTATACTAAACACTATTGATGAGGAGCCAAACGTTGAGATCTCAGCAATAAAAGAAAATGGAGATTCTGAACTATTTATAGCTGAATCCTACTCAAACGTCATAGAGATGCTTGAAAAGATACTGAGCTTTTTGAAAAATTACGACTCCTAAATATCTACACGTTTACTTCTCAAAATACATGCTTGCAGTCTCTACTTTCTGTAGCTGTGCAGAAGCGCCACTCCACCCAACTACAAAACCTTCTGCTGAGTAGATATCCACATAAAGCTTACCGGTCTTAGGGAACTTATTGAATGGATAAATCTTTGTTACCTTTGCATCGGGATAGACGGTAACAGAATCGAGAACAAGTCTTGACGGTTTGTATGTGTTACCATCTTCTCCAACTATAGCAACCCCACCAACTATGAATGATGCGCTTTCAGATCCTGTGTTGTGGAAGTCTAAGATCAGAGCATCATAAGTGTATGTTCCAAAAAATCCTTTTTCTGAAACTTTGCTTACTGTGTAAGTGATCTTAACAGGATAATTTCTTAAATGAGCTACTTTGGGATTAAAGCTCTCAGATTTTACGTAGCTTTCCAATTGTTTCTTAATCGGTTCCACATATTGAGAGACTCCAGGGATGTATCCTTGAAAAGCTGCATAAACTAAGGCAACGATGATGAATACCACAATCCAACCTCTCATATCAAACCTCCTGGACTCTCCAACTCGTTAGTGCAATATACCATAGAAGCACTAGAGCCATTCCAGGGATGAAGATGAGAAGACTCAACCACCTGTTTTTACCTATTCTTCCAAGAATACGATAATATGGGTACCATAGCAAGACGATAAATCCCAGCATAATAAACAATTCAGACGGTCCTAGAAAAAACATAGCTACACCTCCCTAACTTCAACCAATAAATTCTCTAAAATCTCCTCAACAACTGAAACAGGAATTCCATGCAGTTCAGCAACTTCAATTATCACTT
Organism: Archaeoglobales archaeon; assembly: GCA_003662985.1. GTDB lineage: Archaea > Halobacteriota > Archaeoglobi > Archaeoglobales > Archaeoglobaceae > Archaeoglobus_A. The sequence continues at coordinate 15,854 of QMZD01000006.1, forward strand.
GTTTAGGATTCCTGCAACCTTTAAGCAATCCTGCAAGTGTTTTCTTAATATCGAGAATTATGTCCTTCTCTTTGTAAACATCTCTAACTCTTGCATGTTTTAGGATGTACTCTTCCAGATCTAAGAGATTCGAAGCGTAAACCCTTCTTTCACAGTCAAATGTTACATCTGCCCAAATCCGATTATGGCAGAATGGACATTCAACTGCAAAAAGCATTATCCCACTTCCGTTTCTTCTTTGAAAACAACCTTCTTTTCGTAGTATTCCTTAAATCGTACTAATTGCTCTCTCGAGGCGTGTTTGATAAATTCAGGAACCGTTTTAAAACCGAGCTTAGGATACTTCTCAATGAACTCTTTAATTTCATCTACCAATTCCTTAGGCAAACTTACAGATTCATAATTCTTGGGTGGCATACATCCATTACGTATACGTTATACATAATACTTTCTGAAATCTCATTATCATCACGTATTTATACCGTATCAATACCGTAAATTTTAAATAAAATGTATACCGTATACTTACCGTATGAGTTCAGATGTTGTTGAGAAAAAATATAAGAGTATAAGCATACCAGAAGAGCTTTTCAGCGAAATACAGAGATACATTGATGAGAACAAGCAATTGGGTTACAGTTCTGTTGCAGAATTCATAAAAGAGGCTTGCAGAGTGAAATTAGCGTATTTTAAAAATTCAGAACCTTTCGTAAGAGCAGACAAACTCCTCGAAGAAAAACCAAAACAAAGCAATGAAGAACTCAGAAAAGCAATCGCTGCATTAGACACAGCGGAAGACAAAATTATGCAGCTAATTCAAGCGAAAGCCAAAGCAGGCGAAGTTTGTGAGGTTGAGGACGATATTAGGCTGTTGTTGAGGAAAGCTAAGCAGGCTTTGAGGGGGGAGAACTAATGGCTTGGCTGAAGATTAAAGAAAGCACATACATCAATCTTGAACACATTGACAGAATAGATTATGCAGTTCATGAAAAAGAGATGATTAAATTATATTTTCACAGGGCTGACATTATTGTTGCATCGAAGCAGCTTGAAATCACAGAAAAGCAGGCTGATGACTTGATTTTCTTCTTAACTTCATGCTATGATCTCAAGGACGTTTATGATCTCGATAAGCTCGTTGAGAACATGAAAAATCACGATAAAGCTAAGGAGGCTCAGAAATGAGATTGGAATTTAAAGTTTTAGCTGATTTATGCGATGTTATGATGAAGACAATAGATTTCCTACTTGAACAAAATCTTGGACATGATATTGATATGCAACTATTAGAGCTTTACAAGTCTTTTGAAGAGAACAAGAAGATTTTTGAGGTTCTTTTAAAAACTAAGGAGGCTTAGCAATGATCTGTCCACGCTGCGGCTCGAGATGTTTTGATGGCGAATTCTGCTGCAATTGTGGAGCTGAGATCAATGAGCGAGCAGAATGAGCAGAAGAAGTATAACAAATACATCAGGCATGATCATTTCGAATTCAGAGAACAGAACATCAAGATAACGATAACAAGAGGGCAAAGAGGCAATTACGGATGGGAGATTACAGTTGTCGGCGATACGCTTGAGAATGTCATCGCATTAGTAAAAGAGGCGGACGAGAAGATAAGGAAGCACTTCCTGGAGTGATTGGATGAAGAGATCGAGCCTTCACGATCATTTTTTTGTAATTAAAAAGATCTACAAGCAGTTAAGAAATTCAGCGATAAAGAAGGCTACAAACAGCAATGATGAGGCTGAGAGGATAGCATTCCAGCATCTCGCTAACCTGCTTGATGAGGAGATCATGAACCTCGAATTATCTTATTTCATCAAGAAAATGGGGATAAATGTAGCTATTACGGACATCGACAACGTGATTATCAAGAATAATCAGGTTAAGGCTTTGTTTGAGCTTAAACATCGCAATGAGGATTACAAAAGGGTTGTTATGGTAAATGCGAGGCAGTACATGACACACAAGAGAATTTGCAAGCTTACAGGCAACATAGTTCCATTTTACTACATCTTCAAGATCGAGGATCCTTCGTATTACAAATGCTGGTGGAGGATTTTGGAGCTGGATCCGTTCAGGAAAGTAAACTTTGTTGAACTTGGCAAAAATGGTAGCAGAGACAAATATGCTGTCTTCGAGCTTGATGATTCAATTCTGATGAACGAATTGGAGTTTACGAGCTGGCTGAGGGAGATATTATGACTTCAAAGTCGAATTGGACAGATTGGCAGCTAAATTATCTGAAAGAGAATTATGGAAAGAAGTCAATTGCTAAGATCGCTAAACAGCTTAGAAAAACAGAGTGGCAGGTCGTTTACATGGCTCGGAAGCTTAAACTGACGCAGACGAGAAGAAATGGAGGAATGAAGCCTATTCATTTAATGAAGATCTTAGAAGAAGCTGAGAAAAGAGGTTTGATAAAATGATCGAGCCTCTCGAATGCGTTAGCATTTCAGATTACTACATTGAATTCTACTATTCAAACAAGATTTACAGGATTGCTCTGCTTGAAGGTGTTGGGTTTTTGGGATTGTTGAGAGCTACTCAGAGGAGATTGAGATGAGCTGTAGAGAACCGGAATGGTGTTTAACCCCGTATTTCAATTTTAAAAAGACTCTTCCAATTATCGCTATTTGGTTGCTGATAGTAGGTATCATTACTCTATGGAGGTTAAGACCATGATTATCTATGTAGAGCTTACAAAAGCGATTGAATTGTTATTTAATTTCTTAGAATCTACTGATTATGGTTATTCTGCATGGAGGCAAGACATAGAAGCTCAGTTTTGGGATAGGTTCTTTGATTACTTTAAAAAGCTTCAGAAAACAGAGCAGAACAGGATTTTAAATCAACTAAGTGATTTGGTGGAGGATTGAGATTATGAAGACTAATTTTACATATATAACCTTTAAGCAGATAGAGGAATGGCAAAACCGTCCCCTGGAAGACAAAGTTACCGCTGCAGCGGACATAATTAATGAGGCCCTGGGCCTAACAAACAACCAGGCAATAGCCTTTAGTGGTGGTAAGAATTCCTTAGTAGCCCTTCACATAATTTTGAAATTCAAGCCAGACATAAAGGTTGTTTTCTGCAATACTGGCGTTGAATATCCCCAATCCTTAAAGTTCACCCGT
>QMZD01000007.1 GCA_003662985.1 Archaeoglobales archaeon
AATCCTCCAAATACATCCAGTGGTTCAACGCACTCTTCGGGTATCTCAGACTTCTTGTAACTTTCTGCGATATCTTCTTCGATCGTTATGAATCCTTCAGCAATTTCTGCTACTGCTTTGTAAAATTCTGAATTCGAGTATTTCTTTAAGTCTTGGAAGAATTTCTTCGTCCACGGTAGATGTTCCTTTATAAACTTAATTTGCAAGTCCAGCTTGTGATTTTCGCAGAGGTATCTCATGAATTCGAATTGGACGGCAATGTGGTCCTCCAGTTCAGGGTAGTCGTCTCTCTTGTGTACACCTGCCTCCCTAAGCAGATTTTTCATCTCAAACGTGGGTTTTTGGTTTACCAGTGGAACCCCAGTTGCATACACTGACTCATACGGAAAAACAGGGGTTTTGCCAGCATTCAAGAATAAGTCAGCGTATTCATATCTTAGTTCTTTATATTCTTTTTCAACATCGAGGTCTTTTGAATAGTCGATCAATCTCTTGAATCCTTGCCCCATTTCCTTTGCAACGCATCCAAAAATTCTTTGCAACCCCTCTAGAAATTCTGGTTTCTTGAAGGCCTCCAAAAGTTTTTTCTCAACTTCATCTCTGAAGACACTGGATAGGAACTTGTATATTTCAGCCCTATTCCTATCTAAAATTTCAGCTCCCTCTTCGAATTTTATTTTTGGCATCGTATCACCAAGAAATTTGAGAAAGTAAAATTTTTAAATTGTTATTAGGTTCTGCCTAAATCTTTCAGAACCGACAAAATTTTTTAAGTTTATTTCCCGTAGGTTTGAAAAGAGACGTCAGGGGGGAGTGGAAAGCTATGTTTGAAATAACATGGATGGAAATAGCCGGAGAAACGATAAAAATAGACGCTGTTGTATATTTGCTGTGGTGTATCTGGGTTGGTTGGATCTTCTCAACGGTTGGTGCCTTTGGAGGAATCATGGCAGGTGTGGGTCACATATCAATTTTGGGCATCGGTGCATGGGGTAAGAAACTCAAAGGCACACCGGTCAAAATCGGGATGTACAACGATGCTGGCAAATATATAACAGATCATATAAGATTTTCAAATACCGCAATCACATGGTTGAACTCTCTGTCAAGCACGATAAACTGGTATACACAGAAAAGACTCGTTTGGCCTGCTGCTATCGCAATGGGTCTCGGAATGATTATTGGTGCGCAGGGTGCAGTTTGGGGAACGGGAGGTAAACTCGGTGTAGCCTTGTACAAAGGTCTCTTCGGATTGTGTACCTGGGCAGTCTCATTTTACATGTTCTATCAGGTAACACCAAGGGCAAAAGCTTCAAAGTCGAAGGGCAGAGAGGCAGCAAAGAGGTTCCAGGAGAGGGTTGAAGAGCTCAAAAAAGAAGGAAAGCTCAAGGAACTTGAAGGAATCACGAACGTCAAGTACTCTGCAGCCCAAGTTGAATTCGACTTCTTCGGTGAGCATTTCGTTGCTAAGAACTATCTGCCGTTCTTCTACGGGTTGGTAATTGGGTTCATCACGGTGTTGATCGGTGTCGGCGGAGGATTCCTGATCGTTCCATTCTTCACAGCTATCGGCTGGCCCATGTACATCACACCGGCAGTTTCGGCTCTGACCGTCTTCTTGAACCAGTGTTCAGCGTTGGCAGGATGGTTTGCTAGAGGTCTAATCTTCCCGATAGCGATAGTAATCGGTTGGGTTGGTATCCTCATAGGCTCATATATCGGTCCAAGAACACAGAAATACTTGCCAATGGACACATTGTTCGTAATCTTCGGAGCATTGGCCTTCTATGTGGGTCTGAGATATATACTGGCTGGATTCTTTGGAATCAAACTGCCACCGTAATTGGATGGCTAAAACATGCTGGAATTAAACATAAATTATATCATTTTTTTTATAGTGACGTTTGCTGTAATCCTATTCGTTGAAAGATTGGAAGAAAGAGTTCTGAATAGCGGTTTTTTCAAGAGTTACACCAAAGAGATGGAAAAAGTTGAAAGAGAGTTGAACGAATACTATTTCTACTCGGTCCTCGCAATTGCTTTAAAAGACAAAGAGGCTTATGAAGGTTATCAAAGCTTGATGTCGGAAAAGTATTGGCCCTTCTTCTTTAGGAAAATCATGTTGAATACATCGTTGTATTTCCTGTTACTCACGCCCTACATGGTGTTTGCACACTATGCTCTAAGCGACATAATTCAGAACGCTTTTTCGTGGGTGTTGTTTTTGGCGATATTCTACTTTACAGCCAGATTAGGCTTCGGATTTATTAAAGACGCAGTGGACGCATGGAAGGAGGCAAAAAAAGCGGAAAAACGATTGGAAAATCTTTCAGAGCAGTGTTAAGGGTATAGTGATGTTCTTCTGTAACCTCGTGATTTCTACTTAAAAAAATGTTCTGAATAAACCTTTTTTCTTTTTAAGACATCTATATCTAGGCTTATTAGCGCCTTCAAAAGCCTAAAGATAATCTCGAATTAGTGGGTCAAGGATTTAATGCAAATTGAGGATTGTTAAAGGTTCGAAATAGGCTTTTTTGATTTTGTAATATCAACAATATCGGTCGTCGTGAATTACAGACCATCAGTAAAATATTTAATTGAGGCTATAGATCAATTTCTATGGAGCTCAAGGTTGTTAAAATCGAAAACCCAGATCTGAAGTATCAGATAATCATTGGACAAGGAAACTTTGCTGTTTTTACAACAGATGATCTATATTCCGCTTTGATAAAGGCGGTCCCTGGGATAAAGTGTGCCGTTGCGATGAATGAGGCTGCACCAAAGCTGACAAGAGTTACGGGAAATGATGAAGAGTTGAAGGAGCTAGCTGCAAAGAACGCATTGAACATAGGTGCAAGCCATGTATTCGTTGTAGTATCCTCAAATGCTTTCCCGATTAACATCCTGAACACGGTTAAATCACATCCAGCCGTTTGCAACGTTTTTGTCGGTTCTGCAAATCCAATTGAGGTTGTAGTGGCGGAAACGGAACTCGGAAGGGCAGTTCTCGGAGTGGTTGACGGGGATGCTGTTAATAGAATTGAGAATGATGATGAGAAAAGGGAGAGAAGGGAACTGTATAGAAAGCTAGGCTATAAACTCGATTGAAGATCGATTTTATTTTTAGTCAATATTTTTAACTCTCAACTTTTTGTGGTGAGACCTTGGTAAACACTAAACTAGAGATACTTCCCTGGATCGGTTATCTCCCCTTTAACCGCTGATGCAGCTGCCGTTGCAGGGGAGCTGAGGTATATGAACGCATTCGGGTTCCCCATCCTTCCCTTGAAGTTCCTGTTCTGGGTTGAAAGACATATTTCACCATCTGCAAGCACACCTTGGTGGATTCCAACACAGGGCCCACAGCCCGGTGGTAAAACAAGCCCTCCAGCTTCAACGAATATCGAAAGCAAACCCTCCTCCATCGCTTTTAAATAAACCCTCCTGCTTGCCGGACCTACGATAAGCCTGACGTTTCTGTTTATTTTCCTTCCCTTCAGTATTCTCGCAGCAACCCTGAGATCGGAAAGCCTCCCATTCGTGCACGTTCCTATGAAGACCTGATCTATCTGCAATCCTTCGACCTCTGAAACTGCAGAAACGTTATCGACGTTATGGGGCTTTGCAATCATCGGTTCGATGTCATCCAGCTGATAGTAAAACTCTTTCTCATAGCTAGCATCTTCATCAGATCTCATCTCCGTAAAATCCTCAGCTCTGCCAAGTTCAGCAAGATATTCAGCTGTAAGCTTATCGGAGGGAAATATACCAGCCTTAGCTCCACATTCGACTGCCATGTTCGAAATCGTCAGTCTGCCCTCCACATCGATTTTCTCGATCTCTCCTGAAAACTCCAGTGCTTTGTAGGTTGCCCCATCAACGCCAAGGTCTCCGATAATTTTCAGTATCAAGTCTTTTGGAAAAACTCCTTTGCTGAATTCCCCGCTAAGATCAAATCTGAAAGTTTCAGGCACCCTGAACCAGTTTTTACCGAGAAGAACGGAAACAGCAACATCCGTCGAACCCATTCCCGTTGAGAAAGCCCCTATACCACCATAGGTGCATGTATGACTGTCAGCTCCAACAGCCAAGTCTCCTGGTTTTACGAACTTCTCAACCATTATCTGATGAATTATTCCTTCCCCCGGCTTGTTGAACTCAGCCTTAATCTCCTCCGCAAACTCCTTTATGAACTTCTGATCATTGCTTAGTTCTTTTCTTGGAGGTGGAGCTGCATGATCCACAAAAAAGTGTGTTCTATCTGCTGCTTGAATCTTTTTGACCCCACCAAACATCTCCTTTATCTGTCTTATGGCGAGAGGGGCTGTGCCATCCTGAAGGGCTATCTGGTCTATTTTTGCTATAACCAGATCTCCAGCCCAAGCATCCTTCCCGCTTTTAAATGAGAATATCTTCTCTGAAATTGTTTTTCCCTTGTTTTCATTCTCCACTCTACCACCCTGGCATCTTGTTGCAGTCCTCTTTGCCCTGCCTCAGATAAAATATTTGCTGATTCGCAAATTGAGCAAGTTAGGCAAATTAAGAAAAAACGAAAATCGGGCAATGGATACGAAGGATGGCAAAGATGTTTAAGGGTTAACGGTTCAACTTCATCTAATGAAGAGGCTCTGTAGGACTTTTAATCGGGTAGCTGAGATCTTTAAAGATTTCTTTACGTTTTTTACTCTTGATACTCAACCTTTCGAGCCTTTTTTCTAATCCTTCCAAACCAACTGGAAAATCCAGACTCCTTCATCCCGTATTTTCCTCCTGCATTTCTTTCTGTATTTCCTTCTGTTTCAGCTCTTTGTAAGCCAGCTTTGCAAGCCCTCCGGCGATATGCTCTTTTGGTTTTTCTAACCCCTCTTCGAGGTATTTCTTAATTTCCTCTTCATCGGCATTCACTATGTTTTTGGCTGTTTGCTCGGTAATGCCAAGTTCTTCGGCTATCTCCCTGTATGTCTTAAAGGCCTCGTTCTTTAGAACCAGAACGTACGCAGCCTCAGCAAGGCTGGGAAGCCATGTGAGATTCCTGTACTCAACCAGCTTTTTCAATCCCCCAATCATTTCTATGCTCTTGAGAAAAACCTTTTCCGCCATCTTATCGATGTTTCCTCCTTTAGGCTTAGCTATAACCTCCATCGGGATCACCTCCCTTTGTTTATATAGTCCTTAAGTGGCGAAATTATCTCGATCGTTCCAAGTTCGGTTATCTCAAAAACCCATGTATCGGAATCATGGGCTGTGAGCCTGCAACCATCGATCCTTATCGTTCTCAGAACGCTTCCCAAAGGTAGGTTGTAAAGACTTGTATCCCATCTGCTCTCGATCAGTTTTTTATCAAGCACGATTGTCCCATCGACTATGTGTGCAACAGCCAAGCCGCCAGCAGCCTCGGCACTCTCGCTTGCCTGGGCTGACCTCTTTTGGGAGACGAACAATCCAGTTTGCCTGAATTTCTTTAAAAAGTTGAAGAATTGCCTTACTATCTGTCTTGCCATCACTTCCTTGTGCTCGTAAAGACCCGTTATGCTGTCTATTATGGTTATGGAGGTCTTTTTCTCCTTTATTGCGTACCCCATGGTATCCATGAGTGCTTTTGGATTCTCTCGCAATTCTTCATCCTGCGAAGCGTCGATGACAACTATATTCCCTTCAACCCTTCCAAAATCCGCTCTTAAAGCATCGCTTTTCTGTTTGAGCGCTGAATATAGAAAAGATGCTGGACTCTCAACCGTTATGAAGAGCACCTTATAACCCTTATTCGCCTGGTGAACTGCAAACTGCTCGGCAAGTACGCTCTTTCCAGAGTCGGGAATGCCCGTAAGGTTCATTACAGAAAGATGGGGTATTCCTCCAAGGGGTTTTTTAACATATTTGCCATTAACATCCTTTTCAATTTTAAAGAACATTTCATCAAGCTTCGTGCCTGTGGGAATTCCGAAAAGATCTGGAGCATCATCCTTTAGATCGCTGAGCTCATAGTAGCGTTTGCTCATAATGATATTTTTAATTTCAGGTCATAAATATTTTTCTAGAAGTTTATTTTGCGAGTATCTCGGTGGAAAACTTCTAACATTTTGCAAAGATGCTTGATCTCGGGATAATCACAAAAATCAGCGTCTTAGCACAAGACTTGTATCAAATACGTTTTTCAGGCAAATTACTGTTGGATGTTATAAGTAGAACCAATCATTTAACCATTTCAATCTTCTCTTGAAACTCTTAAGAATTCCCTAATCTTCTCAGACTCGAGCCATCCCTTGTCCAGTCTACTCACAACTTTCTCGATTTTCCCGACAGCATCGGTTATCACTTTCCTCACATTCTCGTCCTCAATCTCAAGTTCAGCAGTTCCGGAGATTATCGCGAGAGGGTTTCTTATATGGTCGACCAGGATAGCGAACTCTTCTATGTTTTTCTCAATCCGTTCGAGAGCTTTTATTCTCATCTCAAAGAGTTTTGCCTCGTGTAGGGCAATGGCAAGCTGATCTGAAATCTCTTTTATGAATTGTAGTTTCTCATCAAAGGTTTTTGACTTCTTTGAGGCTGGACAGAGGATGCCGATCAGTTCACCCCTCACGATAAGTGGAACATGAACGTAGGATCTCATTCCTACTTTCAGTAATTCTCTCTCTAAGTTGGTGATATCTTCAAGCTCCAGTATATTGCCAACGTTTAGGATCTCTCCCCTTTTGACATCTTCGAAAGGATGACGAGATTCGGAAATTAACCTGCTTCCATCCTCAAAGGTAGTTACCTCACTATCAGAGCACTCCAGCACTATCTCATTTGTATTCTCATCATATCTAAACAGTCCAATGACGTCGCATTTTAAAAGCTCTCGGAGTTTGTGCAAGGCTGTTTTTGATAGCTCCTCAAAGGATTTCCCCTCTATTATTTCCATATCAAGCTTGTGGAGAATTTGAAGCCTTTCCAGGGTCATTTTCAGCTCATTTTCTGTTTTTTTCCTGTCTGTGATATCCCGAATTATATTCAAAGAGGCATAGGGTTCTTTGTTTTTCCTCAAGATAGTAGAGGAGACCTCAAGCCATTTTATTTCTCCATTCAGTTTAATTTTCAGTTCTAAGGTTCCGATGTTCTCCCTCATACCCTTGTAAAACTGCTCCATAAAATACGGCAGATCTTCCTTATTGATGAACCCGAGCTCTGTAAATGGCTTCCCTATTACCTCATCTTTGGGCAATCCACTCAATTCGAGTGCCGCCTCATTACAATCGATTATTCTCATGTCAACTCCCGTAAGAACTATACCATCTCGCGATTTCTCGAAAAGGGTTCTGTATCTCTCTTCACTCTCCTTCAGCATTCTTTCAGTCTTCCTTAACCCTGTAACGTCCAAAAAAGAGACTATTCGCTCCTTGGTTCTTGGTGTTATTGAAACGTTGAGCAAAACGTATCTGAAGTTTCCCTCATCATCAACAAGCTTTGCTTCATAGCTCTTTGGAGCCAGAGATGGATCGGTGTCTCTAAGCTTATGGTATCCGAGCATTCTTTCTAGCTCATCTTTGGAAACAAATCTTGTCCAGCTTTTCCCAACGATTTTTTCTCTCGGTAATTTGAGGAGTTTTTCCGCCTCTTCATTGGCGAACTTGATTTTCGTTTCACTGTCTATAATCAGCATCGCCGTTCCCGTGTTTTCTATAAGGGTCTTGTGCGTCTCTTCTGTTCTTTTTTTATCTAGAATACCTTGAATGTTGGTCATGAAAAATTTAAGCATCTCTGCATCTTCTTTGGTGTAATCTTCGTCCTTATTTGCCACGATTACGAGTGAAACGACTTTTCCTTCTGAAATTACCGGTACGATTAGTAACCTCGTTAAAGCCAGATGTCCTTCTGGAAGTTTTTTGAGAGGAAGAGAAGCGTAATCGTTTACAGTAACAACTCTCTTCTCCCTTACAGCATCAGCCCATATCCCCGCCTCCTCAATTTTAAGTTCGTTAGCTCGAATGGGAATCGTACACTTTCTTGTAAATTCTTTAGGATAGGTGTGAGCCATGAGCTTACTTCCATCTCCATTTACGAGTCCGAAAAAGCCGTATTTACTATCTGTAATTTTGACCGCCTCTTTGAGAGCCTCGTTTATGAGGGAGTCGTAGTCCATTTCGCTTGTCACAAGCCTCAAAAGAGAATCCATAATTTTGTGTATTCTCTCAATTCTCTTTTTTTCTGTAAGGTCTCTTACGGCTTTAATGTATCCAATTGGTTTTCTTCCACCGTCGAATATCGGGATTATTGCGATATCACCGGGGAATTTGGAACCGTCTTTCCTGATCCTTATATCCTCTATCTCATATCTTCCTTCTCTTTTAGCGATCTCCAACTCTTTGTCGGGTTTTCCACGCTTAACATCCTCTTGGGTATAGAAAATCGAGAAATGCTTGCCGATTACTTCTTCAGCTGTGTAACCCTCAATCCTCTCAGCACCCTTGTTCCAGCTAACTACCTTACCCTCTGTGTCAAGTAAGAAAATGGCGTAATCTTTCATTTCAGTGACAAATGCTTCAAAGACATCCGAATTGCTTAAACCAAGTTTTAGTACTTCTTCGTTCATAAAATTCAATTCCTTCGAAAATGACTTATTTAACAATCGTATCTTTTAGCTTTTTTGAGATAAATCTCTAGATTTCAATGTTTGCAGCCTCTCCAAAAATCTTTGTCGTTGTATGTACACCGTCCGTAACCGGCGTCGTTATATCCATCAGAACGATTTCCGGCCTGTGTATTTTATATAACTCAACTGCCGTTCTATTAGTAGCCTTTATAAAACATTTAGAGAACATCAGCTCTGATGAGCCTTTTGGGAGCTCATCATCTGTCGGCAATATCCTTTTACTTGATCCATCCAATCAAACCACACTCCATATTTCAATTTCATCATGGTATCTTCTCCTTCACTAAACTTTTTATATCATATATTAAACTTTTTTTGTTTTTATGATGAGAAAAATAACAGTGTAAATTTTTAGATTAATATTTATTTTAAACAAAATAATCTGCTAGGGCTCTGAGCACATCTTTAACCATATTTTAACCATCCCCAATAATCTTACACAATCTTCTGGACTTTTAGAATTGAAAAGTAATAAAAGGAGAGGGGGGTGGTGGGATGGGGCAAAAAAGAGTTTTGTTCCATCCTCCACCAGGGGGCAATCTATATTGATTTATCAATGTATATAAGCTTAGTTCGGTTTCTACAATGAATGTCACAACCATTTACTTGTATCCTTATTGTTGCTATTACTCCAGGGTGTTGAGAACAATAGCGATAATGAAATGCTTTTATCGTTAAAATGCTTTAAACAACCAAAACATCACCATCGTTTGCTATCCTAATCTCGCTTCCGACATCAGAAAGGAAACTGAGGATCTCGTTTTTCACCTCCAGGGTTTGTGGGTAAAGGTGTGTAAGGACTATCCTTTCAATTTTTGTAAATTCGAGCTGCTTTTTTAGACTCTCTGGAGTTGTGTGATCTTGGGTTTCATAGCCAAAAGGCAGAGAGAGTTCATGGATTAGCAAATCGCACTCGATCTCGAATAGTTCTCTGAAAGGCTTGGTGTCACCACTTATGAGCACTTCGTCGACGAGATAGGCATTGCTTTTTATCGAGTGGAAGGTGGGTATCGATTTAACTTCAAAGCCAGCAATCTCGAACTCTTTCAAATCTTCCTGTATCTCAAATCTCAACTTGTTTCTCAAGTAAGGATAACTTTCCAATAGTGATTCAACGTGGTATCTCGTTCCTTTTGGTCCAAAGATCTGGAGTTTTTCCCCTACACCACTGAGCCATCTTGCCTTCAGAATCCCCAGTAGATCTCCATTGTGGTCGAGATGGTTGTGGGTGAGTAAAACTGCCTCGATCTCAGCGACATCTACATTAAGCTGGTTTAGTCGTAGAAGAGTTCCCATTCCAACATCCACGAGTATCTTCCTTCCATCCTTCTCAAACATAAAACAGCTTTGAGATCTTCCTTCTGCAGGCACGGCAGTCCCGGTTCCAACCGCTAAAACCTTCATACTTTCACCCCTTCAATTTGAGAAAATCAACGAGAAATTCTTCAAATCCGGGTAATTTCAGATTGAGTATATCATAGTTTTCCAGAAGCTCATAGCTGGAAATAACCTGAGAGATGTTCTTCCCGAGTGATTTTGGGCTCTGCTCGATGTAGTGCTTAATCGCCTGCTGAGGAGTTGTGAATTTTCTCCAGTCGAATGCATAGTATCTTCCGTTCTCTATAAATGCTCTGTATGGTCTTTTTCTTTCTTTAAATTTATTCACGTGCACCCATTCTTCAAATGGGGGACCAATTACCTTTTTAACCCTTGAAATTTCTCTCATCTGGGTTTCAAATAGAAGAACACACTTATCTTCCGATACGAAGTATCCGGCATTGAGTGGCATGAAATCGTTGGCTTTTAAAAACTCGAATAGTTTGCTTTTTGCCCTCTCCAGCTGCGTATAGAGGTTATCCTCGACTATGTTCGGCCTCTCAAAAATCACCGCTAAGATTTGAGTTCCCCTTCTCTTCAGTTCCTCTTTGAGATTAAAGCAGATTTCCAATTCTTTTTTGAAAAAGAAATCTTTATCCGGTTTGAGGTAAAAATCCCTGCATTTCTCAACGAACTTTGCCATGCTGTCGATACTGAGGTTTGCGGCCACGTTCCTCTTGCTATCAACCGGATCGACGACGAAAAGAGCTTCGACGTTATCGCTAAAATACTCTTTTTCTCCAGCAACATCGATTACAAGCCCTCTTCTCCACCTGCAAGCCCTTTTAACCAGATTCTTGAAACTTCCATAATAGAGGATGAGGAGCTCACATAGATAGCCTGAGAATCCTCTGACTTTATACTCAGCCCCGTAAATACCGGAAGCCTTAAGGAAGGCTTTAAGCAACCTTACGTCATCCTCCTTGCCTTTGATCCTCTCCTTGACCCAATCGTGATGGAAAGGCGTCCTGTCAACGGCCGACTTGATTTTCTCTGCACTTTCCAGCTCGTAACATGGGACAACATCAACCTCAACACCCATAACTTTCCCATGCACGTAAGGGTGGGACGCGAACCTCTCTTCTCTCTCATCAAGGATTCTCCTCCCAATTTCGAGGCCGATCCTCTCGAGTTCATCTTCTTCGGTCTCTTCAGGAAAGAGAATGAAAAGATCGATCTCTAAATTTCCCTTAATCCACGTATTCCGTGGGAATGAGCCGAGAAATCTGTATTTAAGGCCTGGATATTCTTTAAGGATATTTTTCACCCTTTTTTCAAGCTCCTGCTTTACCTCTGTACCTTTTAACTCCTCCTCGTCTGTTGGCAGAATCTTTGTTTTAACTTCTTCTATAATGCGGTCAAATTCCTCATCAAAATCTGGGTTCTGGAACTTTACCATGTCTCCACCTATTTCAGCTCAAAAATTTTAACATCCTCGTATATCGGACCAAAAGGAGTCAAAGTACTCTTTTTGAGGGAAAAGTGTCCAACTTCCATTTCTCCAAACTCTTCGTTCTTGAATTCTGCAAGTTGTTTCAGGATACGGCTTCTCATGCTACTGTCTATCCTTTTTACCCTTGCTATCGTTGCATGAGGGACGAATCTCCTCTCCTTCTTGAATTTTAGCTCGGCCATTTTATCCTCAACAAGGTTGGCAAGAGTCTCAAGCTCCTTTGCACCATTTTCGACTCCAACCCAGATCACTCTGAGTCTTGATGCGTTTGGGAAGTAACCAACTCCCTTAAAATTGATCCTGAATTTTTCGAACTCGATTTCGTCCAATGCGGAGATTATTCGATCCTTTTTGGAGTCATGAACCTCTCCCAGAAATTTGAGGGTGATGTGGAGGTTCTCCCTTTCCACGGTCTTTACCCCCCTAACTCCGAGAATTTTGGAGAGCCCAAAGATGTTCTCTCTTATCTCTTCGTTTAAATCAACCGCAACAAAGAGTCTCATCATCACACCAAGGGTAAAGAATATTAAGCTGTTGAAATACTTTACTTTACAAATGAGCAAGTCAAGATCGTCGGCTGTAGACAGGAAACCAACCCAGAGAAGAAATGGAGAGGTAAAATATCTGATACTGAGGCCCTTAGGCTATCCCCTAAAGGCAAGTTACCACGAATATCCCGTTGTTGATAACCCAAGGGTCTTTGAGAGGTATGCAAAGGATCAGTGGAAGGGGGAGTTCGTTTCTAAAGGAAAGCTCATCTTTGATATGAGAATGTTTCCAGATTTTGCCTTTGAAGTTGTTAATTCGGAGCCTGAATTTGGGGTTATCACGGAGTCGACGATAATTCTTGTTGAATCTCAAAGTAGGGCCATAGAGACTGAGATAGTCAAGGATGTCACACTGAACGATGTTGTTGGACATGAGGAGGCGAAAAAGAAGGTAAGGGTCATCCTCGAGTATTTGAAAAACCCGGAGAAGTTTGGAAAATGGGCTCCAAAAAATGTCCTCTTTTACGGTTACTCTGGAACTGGAAAAACGATGATGGCAAAGGCCCTTGCGAATGAAGCTAACGTTCCCTTCCTTTCAATAAAGTCTACGAAGCTTATAGGCGAGCATGTCGGTGATAGCGCAAGAAAGATTCACGAACTCTATGACAGGGCAAGGCATCTCGCTCCATGTATAGTATTTCTGGATGAATTCGACTCCATTGCCCTGGACAGGAACTATCAGGATTTAAGAGGAGATGTTTCTGAAGTCGTCAACTCTTTGCTAACAGAGCTTGACGGAATTCAGACGAACGAGGGGATATGTACGATTGCAGCCACGAACAGGATTGAGATGATAGACTACTCGATAAAAAGCAGGTTTGAAGAAGAGATAATGTTCGGTTTGCCATCGTTCAACGAGAGACTTGAGATACTCAAGAAAAACCTGAGCGATTTCCCGCTGGAAGTGAAGGCGAACCTCGAGGTTATCGCCGTAAACACCGAGGGATTCTCGGGCAGAGATCTTGTTGAGAAGGTGATTAAGACTGCTCTCCATCGGGCAATTGCCGAGGGGAAGGATGTAATCTATACCGAGGATCTTGTGTCCTCCATTACCAGAGTAAAAAGACCCTCTACTTCTCCTCCAAAACAGATGTTCATTTGATTTGTTTTGATATGGTGGTTGAGGGCAGATAGAAGTTGAAAACTAAGTAAGAAATCGACAGAAAAATATAGGAAGAATGAAAAAGTTTTTTACTGTCATTGGGTTGGTGTTGCTAAAAGGGGGTTTGTTATGAAGCATCTCATCTCGATCTCAGATCTCACTAGAGAGGAAATTGAGGAGATTCTCGATCTTGCTGATGAACTTAAGTCTGAGAGGTACAAGGGAATCGTTACCGAACATCTAAGGAACAGAAGCCTTGCGATGATCTTCGAACTTCCCTCTACTCGAACGAGAGTATCCTTTGAGGTTGCGATGTCCGATCTTGGGGGACATGCTCTCTACCTCGGGTGGAAGGACTTGCAGCTCGGCAGGGGTGAGCCGATAAAGGATACTGCAAGGGTTCTGTCTCGGTACGTTCATGCTGTTATGATAAGGGCGAGGAATCACAGCACGATTGAGGAATTTGCGAAGTATTCTTCGGTGCCTGTGATAAACGGCCTCAGCAACCTTGAGCATCCATGCCAAATTCTCGCTGACCTGATGACAATAAGGGAATACAAGGGAACGCTGAGCAAGATAAAGCTCGTTTGGGTTGGAGATGGAAATAACGTCTGCAATTCGATGATTCTCGCAGCTTCGCTCATGGGGATGAAGATGATCTATTCAACTCCTCCAAGTTATGAGCCCGATGAGAGGATTTTAGAGCTTGCAGAAGAGCTTGGTGGAGATATAGAGTATATAAGAGATCCAGATGAGGCGGTGAAGGGAGCAGATGTAATCTATACGGATGTCTGGACTTCAATGGGCCAAGAGGAGGAGAGAGAGAAGAGATTGAAAGTATTTTCTGACTACCAGGTAAACATGAACCTGCTCAATCTTGCAAGTGAGGATGCCATTGTTCTACATTGCTTACCCGCCCACAGGGGAGAGGAAATAACCGACGAGGTAATCGAGAGTTCTAACTCTGTGATTTACGAGCAATCAGAAAACAGACTCCATGCACAGAAAGCGCTGCTTCTTAAGCTGATTGGGAGAGAATAGGGAAAAATAGGATTTACCCCGTTTAGTTTAAGTTTAAAGCTTTATTGAATTTAATCGTGCTCTAAATTTCTTCAAACGCCTCTTCGAAGATCTCCGGGTATTTCGCGGGTTTAAAAAGGAACTCAAGTTTTTTGGGAGTCTTAATGAGGCTATAGATTTCATCTCTCTTTTTGATGCCGAGGGATTTTGGAATCTTTGGCCTGGCGAACCTAAGTTTTGGAACCCTGTTGTACTTCGGGTTCTGAGTCCAACCATCTGTGGTGTAGTAGTATGCTGCCCCCCTCATGTTGGTGTAAGGATTGTAGATCGATTGAAAGTTCCTGTAAACCCAGTTGCATGATTTCAGCATCTTTTTCGTTGGATTTATCATCACATGACCGTAGTTTGGAGGGATGACTATCTTATCTCCAGCTTTAGCTTCCACTATTACAATGTCCCCTATTTCATCGATCCTCCTATCCGGCTTTTGGATGATGAATATCGCTTCTCCCTCTAGGATCTCATAGATCTCAGGATAGCTTAGGCCGCCTTCAGCTTCAGGGTGATAGTGACCATACGTCTTTATAAACTCTTTCCCCACCATACCGGGATTTGTAAAGGTGTAGTCGTATCTCAGGGAGTTCTCCAAAATAGCCTCCCTGTCTTTCAAACTGAGATAGACGTCTCTAAACATCTCATAAGCAGGAAAGTTCTCCTCAAGATTTTCAGGATATGCAAGTACTGGCTTTAAATCATAAACGAATCTGGTCTCCGATTTGAAAATTCTTCCCCCTATCTCCAGCTCCATGTTTGTAAGTGATTTACTTAATTAATAAAACTTTTTATTAATCCAATAAAAATCATAGCGATTTTATTTTTAACTTTTTTAAATCTGCTGAAAAATAAGACATTAATTTAAACTAATTATTAATCATTTTTAAAATTCCTCTTCTCCTTGGGATGGGGGTATTGACCCTGATCACCAAATAAACGGAAGGATTAAATATATCTGTGAACAAAGGGTTTGAGATGCCGATAACACCGATGGAAGTCTATAAATTGCTCCCAAAGACGAACTGTAAGAAGTGCGGAGAGCAGACATGCATGAGTTTTGCTTTTAAGCTCATAAACCGTGAAAAGAAACTTGAAGATTGTACACCACTTTTTGAGGAAAAGAAGTATGCTGGACAGCTTGAAGATCTGAAAAGACTCCTTCAACCTCTGGAGGAAGCTACAGAGACGGGATTAATAGTCGATGAAGAGCTATGTTCAGGCTGTGGAAATTGCGTGGTTGTTTGTCCTGTCCATGCTTCCGAGGATCCCAAGGGGATGGGTTCAGGTTTTGGGCCAACGATCGACGATCCGATTCTTCGCATAGAAGATGGTGTGGTTAAGGTTATCGAGATGATGAAATGCAGAAGATACGGCAAGAACAGGGTCCTTTGTGTCGCATGTAGAGAAAACTGTCCGAGCGATGCGATAAGGTTTTTGGAGGGGTAACATGCCGACATGCACCGGATGTTCGTGTCTCTGCCCGGATATCGTGATCAAGGATTCTAAAGTGTTCAATGCGTGTAGAAAGGGCTCTGCCATTTTCAAGCATTGCAAAGAAAACAGGGCGGAGCCAACAATTTCAGGCGAGAAAGTCGATTTTGGGAAGGCACTTGAAAAAGCGGTTGAGATAATCTCCTCCTCTGAGAAGCTCGCCGTCTATGGACTGGATACGATACCACTGGAGGCGCAGGAAATCGCAATAAAGCTTGCCGAAAAGAAAAAAGCTTACATCGATGACAGTTCCGCTTTTTGTCTCGGGGACTTTGTAGAGATGGTTCTGAAGGGAATCCTTCCAACTACAACCCTTGATGAAGTTAAAAGTAATGCTTACGTGATCTTTTACTGGGGCACAGATCCTTACAACAGTCTTTCAAGACATCTCTCTCTTTATACGTACTATCCAAGGGCTGGGAAAAGGCAGAGGGGTTATGAGGAAGATAGATACCTCGTTGTAGTTGATGTCAGGAAAAGCCATACTGCCAAGCTTGTGAAGAAGAATGCAAAGTTCATAAAGGTTGACAGCGATGAGGCTCTGATTGAGGGCTTTCTCTCAACGATGGATGGCAAGGCTGGGAAGTACTATGAAGAAACAGGAAGGATTTTAAAGGAAATGCAGAGAGGAGGATTCAACGCCATCTTTGGTGGTCTGGGGTTGAAGTACGGTCTAAATGGAAACTACGAGAAGTTTGTGGAGATGGTCAAGAGAATGAATGAACTTACGCAGGTCTATTTCATTCCTGCAGGA
Organism: Archaeoglobales archaeon; assembly: GCA_003662985.1. Taxonomy (GTDB): domain Archaea; phylum Halobacteriota; class Archaeoglobi; order Archaeoglobales; family Archaeoglobaceae; genus Archaeoglobus_A. Next base: position 16,435 of record QMZD01000007.1, read on the forward strand.
TTCCATGCTAACATGAGGGGATTCAACGAGCTCATGTTTGAGAAAACTGGCTTTGTAAACAGGTACAGCTTTGAATCTAAGAAATCTTCCCCTGAATATGAGTTCAGTGAGCTCGTGAGGAACGACTCCGTTGACACGGTTCTTGTTATTGGAAGCGATCCGGCAAATTCGTTGCCATTCGATGTTCTGCAGAAACTGAGGGAGAAAAGGCTTGTTTTGGTAGATCCAAAGAAATCCCTTACATCTAAAATTGCAGAAGTTGTGGTTCCTTCTGCTATAACCGGCATAGATCAGGGTGGCACGATGGTCAGGAGTGATGGTGTGAGAATAGAGATTGAACCACTCTGGGAGGCTGAATGGACGGATGAGGCGATTCTCAAAGAACTTCTGGGGGAGGTTAAATGAAATTTGGAAAGTTCATAAAAAGGGTTACGATTGAGGTAATCGTAGCAAGAAACTCTCATCAGGGAGAGGCGGCTGAGAATAAGTTCAGTGATGAATTTTTGCAAAACTCTGCAGTACTCTACCTCCACCCGGATTATGCTAAGGAGATGGGATTTAAAGAAGGGGACGTTGTTGAGCTCGAAAGCGATGAGAAAACAATTAGGGTTAAGGTAGCTTACTCGGACACAGCTCCTGAAAAAGGTGGATTGATGCCAAATAGCATATTCTCCAACTACTTCGTAGAAGGTAATATGAAAAAGTTTGAAGCGGCGATATCACCATCGACAGGGGACGTAACGAAAGTTGAAGAAATATTATTGAGTGATACTAAATAGTTATTTGTTAATATCAAGTGTTAATAATTTGTAAATAAGTAATAAACGATAGAAGTTATCGATTAGTTTATAAATCAGAAAGTAAAGTTTGCTGAAAGTAGTTGGTAGAACTGATAGCTCCGTGTAGGAGGGAGGGGGAAGAAGAAAAATTTTTGAGGCGGGATTAGGTAAGGATAGAAAGTTCATAAGTTATTAGTTTGAGGAGGGATATGCTTATAGAAGTTAAGTCAAATCTCAAAAAATGGAGGAAAAGAATGATTTCCGAGTTGGGGGAGAAGCCCTTGGAAAGGGAAAAACTCAGAGTGCTCGATCTCATGTGGAAATTGGTTTTACAGGCAAACAGGGTAGAGAAGTGTGTTATGGTATATGGAGAAGTTATCAAAGAAGTTCTCGAAGGACTCGAACAATTTCATTTTCTTGCACTCAGTAAATGGGGGATGGAAGCAAAAGGGAAAAATAATTATGCCAAATGTGTAAGGTAGATAGGAAATAATCGGTAAGAAGAATTGCGCTCGAAAAATCTTGCTTTAGATCGGGGGTGTTAATTTTGGTGGAAAGGAAAAAGATCGAACTTCCAGCGGATGTGAAGAAAGTTGAGAGTGTAGGCGAAGAGGCAGAATTTCCCTTTGATATATCTCCGATGTACGAGGGAGAGAGAATTAGAAAAAATGAGATGTACGTAGAGCTTGGTGGAACAGAACAGCCCGGATTTGAGCTGGTTCTCGCACTGCCTGAGGAAGAAGTAGAGGACATGAAGGTAACTATCGTTGGTCCGGATCTGGGAGAGATGGAAGAAGGAAAGGCTTATCCGTATGCCATGATATACTATGTAGCCGGCTCACAGGTTGAAACTGATCTCGAGCCAGTTATCGAGCGAAGAAACCATGACTTCCAGAACTATCTCGAAGGTTACATGCATCTAAACCAGAGGTATGACATCTGGATACGACTCGGAAAGGGGGCGATAAAGAAAGGTCTCAAGAGCCTCGTTCAGATTGCAAAGGCTACGATGATGCTTTTCAAGAATGAGTTGCCCTTCATTGAAAAGATTGAGACGTTGTACATAACCGAGGCTACGATGGTTGAAAAGCTCCTGAATGAAGTTGCGATGCCGATTTACGACGAGAGGGACGCAAGGGTTGAAGCTCTACATGATGAGGATGTGGACGAGTTTTACTCATGCACTCTCTGTCAGAGCTTTGCTCCAACAAATGTCTGCGTCGTCAGCCCCGACAGACCATCACTTTGCGGAGCGATCTCGTGGTTTGATGGCAGAGCTGCTGCCCGTGTAGATCCCGAAGGTCCAAACAGAGCCATTCCCAAGGGAGATCTCATAGATGAAATTGGTGGAGAGTACACGGGAGTTGATGAATTTGCAAAAGAAGAGAGTGGTGGTGAATACGAGAGGATAAAGCTTCACAGCTTCTTTGAGTATCCACACACCTCATGTGGTTGCTTCGAAGTGATTGGTTTCTACATGCCGGAAGTTGATGGTATAGGATGGGTACACAGAGGTTATCCGGAGCCAGCCCCCAATGGTCTGCCCTTCTCAACGATGGCTGGCCAGACGGGGGGTGGAAAGCAAATCATTGGTTTCTTGGGCATAGGAATCAGCTACTTCAGAAGCAAGAAGTTTATCCAAGCTGATGGTGGTTGGTACAGGG